>CAUROE010000019.1:0-10351 GCA_963526465.1 uncultured Saccharimonas sp. (SeqCode) | reverse complement strand
CAGTAATACAGATTTGTGATTTTTGGCGAAAATCAGGGAAATTCATCAAAGTACTATTGTTTATCGGAGTTATCCTTAACTCATTGCCCCAATGGTATTTATGGCTTGTCGGAATAATTCTGATTATTCTAGCCTATTTTATTAAACCAAAAGAGGGTAAATCTTCCCTATTCCAAAAATTAAAAAATGTTATAGTGGAAGAATTTAAAGAGGATGCAAAGCAGAAACCTAGAAAAAAATTACCTCCAGTATAGCCTTTGTTAATCGCCTTTGAAATGAGGCGATTTTTCTTTATTTTTTCGAAAAAAGTTAAAGCGCTTGCGTTTATTTAATATATATTATATGCTTATTGACTTTTTTATACTTTTGTGCTATAATTCTAGCAGTTGACATATCATAATCAGCAGATCTGTCAATGAAGCTTAAAAATCGGGTTATTATGAGGTATGAATCGTGATGCCTCAGTGTTCATTATTATTCCGATAATAAAAATCAAACGAAAGGAAGGTGGAAAAAATGAGCACTAATAAAAAAATCAAAAGAGTCCTCAATAAGATAGTAGGACGCATTGACATCCGCAATAAGGAAGATAGAGATTGGTATAATGATGTTAAGGATAAAGCCTCAACTTTCAAAACCAACGAAGAAAAATTAGAATACCTTCAAGGTATTCTAGATGAGTTGAAAAAAAATGACGGTGAAGCTGCTAGTGAAGCTACAAAATCAAATACGTGGCCAGCAATAGCTCTAGGGGTCGCGCTGTTTATACTTGTAGTTGGAGGAGCGGCGTTATACTTTTCGTTTTTAGCACCAAAAAGTGCCAGTGCAAGCAATAACACGGTCGCTACTTCTTCCGTAGCCAATTCAAATATGGATCTTCCGAAGGAAGATTTCCAAGTCATCGACTATAAGGTCGACGGTGATACTGTAGTTTACAACAGACAAATTGCAAATACGCAACACAAAGTATTTGCAAATGGGTCAGATAAAAACACTCTTTCAGCAAACGCTGAAAACGCGGTTAACGAGATGGTTCAGTATATGAGCCATAATGCAACTGCCTTGAAAGAGAAGGCTATGGCCTTCGGTATCGTTGACGCAAAAGCTGACGTTAAAGACTGGCTAGAAAAGAAGAATAACAGGGAGGTTTATTACAATAGCAAGGGAAAGGATGTTTTCTATCAAACGAAGGCATTTCTTTCACGGAGTCGAATTTCTTCCAAGAAAATGGAAGATAATTCAAACTACTACACTACTGGCGTCAATGACAAAGGTGATGTAGTTATCAGCAAAAATGCACTTGACCTTTCAGGTCAAGAGTATGTTGAAGTTTCGAACCCTAAGGGTTCAACTGAGAAGTACAGTTATTGTGTTTTGGTTTACTGCGGGAATACCGTTATGAAAAATAACAATATTCCCGGAATTCCGACAGAAAAAATCGAAATTCCAAAACCAAAGCCAGAAAAGCCATCAGAGCCTAATAAGCCTGATGAAGGAAAGGTTGAGAAGAAAGACCCTGGTAAGGACCCCGCTAATCAGGGCAAAGCCCCAGTTGGCGGAGGTCAAAACGATGGATCTTCGAATAGCGCAGAAACTTCTCAGGCAAAATTGCCTGAAAGCTACTCTGCTCCATCTGCACCAGCACAAAGCTCTCCTTCAACATCAGGTCAGACCACACCATCACAAGATGCTCGTGTAAGCGAGCCATCTCAATGGTCTGGCGCTGGCAAGATAACAGACTCTAATGGCACCACAACAGTGACAAATGATGGGTCTGTGACCACCCCAGATGGTCGTCATTACGATGGTCTGGTGGGTCAATCCGCGCCTAAAGTTGAATCTGGAACCAACGGAGTTACAACTCCAAGTAGTTCAGCCAACTTTACAGGTAGCTCTATGAGCCAGCCTGGAATAGATGACTAGCAACTTTGATTTTAACGATTGCACTTTGTGAAAGATTAAAATCTTTCGAAACTCACGCTGGGCGGTTTTCCGCCGCCCGGCTTTACATTGATACTTCTTAATAACCCGATTTTAAGTTTTAACAATTCGGCTAAAGCGAAGAAAACAAAATATTGGCAAACAGAATTATGATGATATTAATAATAAATTCTAATAAGTGGAGATTAGAAGGGAGAAAATGAGGGACCAAATGAAAAAACTCATTAATTTTATTAAAAACCATTCAATAATCTCTGGTTCAGTTTTGGTGGCAGCAGTAGCTCCAGCTCTAGTTTGGGCTTGGGGTCCAGCTCGACCATCATTCACTATTGAAAAACCAGCAGATTATATTACATTCAACTCAATCACAAATAACCCTGTGATTGGCGGAGACGAAAAAGATTTCGTTGGAATTCGTGAAGTTGGCTCAAACGCAAAATGGACAAACAATATGAAAGTCCAAAATGGCAAAGAATATTACGTTCGAATGTACGTTCACAACAACGCAGCTTCGAACTTAAATCTTGTTGCCGAAAACGTGGTAGCAAAACTTAACGTTCCAACAACAACAGCAAAAAATGTAACTGTTCAAGGTCAGATTTCAGCTTCAAATGCAAAACCTAACACAGTTTGGGACGAAGCAACTTTTTCAAGCGATAATGACTTCAACTTAGCTTATGTTGCCGGTTCTGCCCTTTTCGAAAACAACGGAATGGGTACAACTAAACTTCCAGACAGTATTGTAAATAATACTGGAGCAAGACTTGGATATGATAAACTTGACGGAAAAATCCCTGGATGTTTCCAATATGCAGGCTATGTAACCGTTAAAGTTAAAGCTCAAGTTAGCCAACCGCAAGAAAAAACTAATATCGACCTTGCAAAAACAGTTCGAAATAAAACAAATGGCGAAAAATCTTGGGTTGAAACTGCAAATGCAAAATCTGGCGACACAGTTCAATTCCAAATTCACGCTAAAAATACAGGTTCTGCAGGAATTCAGAATCTTGTAATTCGCGACATTCTACCAAAAGGTTTGAATTATGTTGCAGGCTCAACAAAGCTCTACAACACATCAAATCCAAAAGGATTGAAAGTTAGCGATAACGTCATTCAAAATTCTGGAATCAATATTGGTTCATATCAACCAAATGGCGACGCTTATGTTCGATTTGATGCAACTGTTTCAGCTGAAAATAGTTTGCCAGTCTGTGGAGAAAACACTTTAACTAACATAGCTCAAGCAAGTGACCAAAAAATCGTTAAAAACGATACTGCAAGCGTAAAAGTTACAAAAAAATGTGAAACTCCTAAAAATCCAGTTTACAAATGTGAAGCTTTAAGTTTGAACATTGTTCGAAAAGACGAAAAGCAAATCACTTATGCGGCTGACACAAAATATTCAGTAAAAGATACAGAATTTACTGGCACAAAATATGTAGTAAAAAATTCAAAAAATGAAGTTGTTGCCGAAAAAGTTGTAAATGGTGGAACTAAATTCGAAATTACGGTTCCAAACAATGTGAACGAAAAATACACAGTTACTTCAACAATCATCACTAAAAACGGTGAAAATTCAAATACTAACTGTGAAAAATCTTTCGAAACTAAAGCTCCAGCACCAGTTCCATCTAAACCGGAATTGGTATGTCGAAATATTACAATTAACCAAATCTCTCGAACAAAATTCGAATTTAACACTTCTTATACTATAAATAACACAACATTTGTTGGCGTTAAATATATCGTAAAAGATCAAAGTGGTAAAATCGTAATCGAGAAAACTGTAAATAACGGCTCAAAATTAACACTCGATATTGAAATTGTTGGTAAATTCACAATTTCTTCAACTGTTATCACAAAAGATGGCGAAAACTCAAATTCAAATTGTGAAAAATCTTTTGAAGTTAAACGTGAAGAGAAACCTTCAATCCTTATCAAGAAAACTGTAAATAATCAGAAAAATGCTAAAATTGAAGCAAATACTGATTTTAACTACGAGATTACAGTTTCGAATAACGGAAATGTTGATTTGAAAGATGCTGTTGTAATCGACCATGCACCAGCAAATATTACTTTTGTGAGTACCGATAGCGGTGAGATCAAAGATAATACTTTAACTCTAAAGATTAGCTCTTTGAAAGTTGGTGAAAGTAAAACTATTACAATTAAATCACAAGCAACAGCAACAGGCATAACTGCCGTAAATACAGCTTGCGTAGATACGCCAACAATTCCTGGCGATAACGACGGTTGTGATAGCGCGAAAGTGGAAGTTCCAAAGAAACAAACTCCACCAACGCCTACGCCAAACAATCCAACACCAAATATTCCAACAGAATTGCCACAAACTGGTGCAAATAGTATTTCTGCAATTCTTGGATTAACATCAATGGTGACCGCCTTTGGTTACTACTTCGCTAGCCGAAAAGCTGCAAGATTCTAAGCTGACCGCTTCTCAATGGAGCGATCAAGCTTCAAATCTAAAAAATAGACTTCCACTTGGAGGTCTATTTTATTTTTATAAATCTTGCTGGCCTTTTTTATCAGCAATTTTTCTTGCTGCTATAATTACATTATCCATTAATGAAGCCACCGTAAGCGGACCGACACCACCCTTCACTGGGGTAATTGTCAAGTCTTTTCGAAAATCACGAACTTCTTCAGCTACATCGCCTTTAATTTTACCATTTTCGCTTGCTGTTCCAGCATCAACAACCACAGCTTTATTTTTTAGCATTTCTGAAGTTATTAAATTTGGCTTTCCAACGGCTGTAATTACCACATCAAAATCTTTAAGCTGCTCTTTCATTTCTTTCGAATTAAATTCATCAAATTTCGAAACTGGCACACCAGAAGCCTCAAGTATTTTTGAAAGCGGTGCACCTACCAACTTACCTTGGCCAACAATAGCAACTTTTTTATTCTCTAAAGAAATATTATACCCTGCCAAAAGCCAATTTATCGCCTGAGCTGTAGCTGACACAAAAACACCACCGTTCAAACCGTCGACATCTTTTTCTTTAGATATTTCCGATAAAATTTGCTCAGTTTCCTCTTTCAAAATCTTCCCACCATCTTCATCTTCAAGTGGAAGCTGAACGATAATTCCATGAATATTTTCATCAAGATTTGCTTTTTGAATTTCTTTTTTCATGAATTCAACAGCAACTTTTCGCCGTTCAACCTCAATTAAAATATCTTCACCATATTTTTCTTTAAGCCGCATATAAGTTTCAGTTACAGAATTTTTCGAAGAGTAAAAAATTACTAATTTTGGAAAAACCTGCCAGCTTTGCCGCAAAGCCCGCACTTGCTTAGCTTGACGCTCCTTAATAAAATCGCGGAGTTCTGCACCATTTAAAATTCTCATTCTTTTATTATACGCAAATATATTGAAAAATTCAATTTTTTAATATATAATTTAAAATATAATCATTACAGAAGTTAATCAAAGAAAGGATTTTGAATGTATAATTATAATAGTTACCACACATATGGTTACAGAAATTACAACCATAGCGCAGATACTGAAGCTATTGCTGGAATATCTATTGCATTCTTTTTAATTTTCGCACTAGTTGCCGCAGTTATAGGATATGTTATCAGCTCTCTTCTTTACATGCTAATTTTTAAAAAAGCTGGAATCGACGCCAAAAAAGCTTGGATTCCTTTCTATAACAGATGGATATTCTTCGAACTTGGTGGACAAGAAGGCTGGAAATCTCTTTTAACTTTCGTTCCTTATGTCGGACTAATAATCTCATTTGTTTTTGAAGTTCTTGCAGTTATTGAAATCAGCAAAAAACTCGATAAATCACCTTACTGGTCTATTCTTTTCATATTTGTAGCCCCTATTTGGTTCTTAATTCTTGGTCTAGATAGTTCTCGTTGGAATGATATAGCCGGTAAAGAAAGCCTTGCAAAAGGAACTATCCTTGGTTATAAAATCGTGGAAGAAGAAAAGGAAGTAGAAGAAGAAAAAGCTCCTGAAGCTAAAGAAGAAAAAACAGAAGAATAATTCTTTTTTAAATTTTAAAACGACATTCAAATTAAGAATGTCGTTTTAATTTTTATTAAATTTCCAGCGGTTCTTGTTCAATTTTTAAACCAAATTTTTCAAAAACCCTATCCTGAATCATTTTTCTTGCTTTAGCTAGTTCATCATAGTTTTTAGCTGAAATATTTGTTAAAACTAAAGCATTCTCTGGATGAACTTTTATTCCAAAAAATTCTCTTCCCTTCAATCCCGCTTGCTCAATAAGCCAGCCAGTTGCAATTTTGTATTTTTCACCCACTTCAAAGAGTGGTACATTTTGATATTTTTTGCGAATCTCTGCAGCTTTCTCTTTCGAAATTATCACATTCTTGAAAAAACTCCCAGAATTTGGAATTTCTTCTGGGTCTGGCAATTTTTTTGAACGAATCTCAACCACCGCATTCATTACATCTTTCGCTGTTAGATTTTCTTTATTTTTGCCAATATTCTCAAGTTTCTCCTTTAAAACCTTGTATTCAGGCATTTCTGGTTTAGATTTTGAAAGCTTCAAATTCACCGAAACGATAAAATATTTTCCTTTAGCATCATTCTTAAAAATACTATCACGGTAAGCAAAATCACATTCACTTTTTAATAAAGTTTTAATTTTACCAGTTGAGATTTCAAAAACTTTAACACTTTTTAAAATATCAGCAATTTCCTGGCCATATGCACCAACATTCTGGATTGGTAGAGCTCCAACTGTTCCAGGAATCATCGCCATTGCTTCACAACCACTAAAGCCTTTCGAAACTGCAAAGTTAACAAAATTATGCCAATTTTCACCAGATTTTATACAGAATTCAGCACTTTCATTATTTTCGAAAACCTTTTCAAAACCTTTAATTTCATTTTTTATAACTATTCCTGCAAAGTTTTGATTCTTTACGATCGTGTTGCTTCCGCCACCAAGAATAAAAATCGGCAAATTATTTTTTTCTGAAAATTTAATCGCATTCTTAAAATATTCAATATTTTTTACTACCGTAAAAAAATGAGCTTTTCCACTAATTTTCATAGTTGTAAGTTTGCCAAAATCAATACCTTGCTGAATTTTTAGATTTTCGAAAATTATTTCCTTCATATAAATCAATTATATCATAAAAAATAAAACCCGCCAAAAGCGAGAAAATCTGTGGTACACCCGGCAGGATTTGAACCTACAACCGCCTGGTTCGAAGCCAGGTACTCTATCCAGTTGAGCTACGGGTGCTTAATAAGTAAATTATACCACACTTTTTTTATTTTGTGAAGACTATTTTTTAATAAATTTTAAAATTTTGTATAAAGGATCACCGTTTAATGAGTTATTATAATCCATTTCCTCTGAAAAATTATAATCAGAAATTGGCGATTTTTTATCAGCACTACCATATGGGGAAATTATAAAAAACTCTTTATTCTTCAAGAAACTACTATCATTCTCAATCTTTGGCGTGTAATCAGCTCGAATCATATCACCAGAACGATAAATTGGGGGCTCGCCATAAAACCAAATTTTACTTTCACTATTGGAATATTGTGCTGCCGAATAATATAAAAATCCGCCAACAATAATTGCTGCATTATTTTTTTTATTTCGAACCTTTTCAATCGCTTGCCGAATTTCAGTAATTTCTCCACCATTTTTAGAAATACCCTTTTGCAAATTAAGCTGGAAAATTCCAAAAATATGCGAAAAAATAATCAAAATAATCAATAAAATTGAAACACTCTCTTTATTTTCGAAAAGTTTAACCGCAATAATTGCCATTAAAATCGACACAAAAACTTCAGCCATAAGTAAATATCTATCAACAAAAATTGAACTAAATGGTGGTAAACTTGCGATATAAAGCAAAAATATAGGAATTACCGAGACTGAAAAAATCAGCCAAAAAATACTATTATTTCTTCCATTCCTCCACTTTTCGAATATAAAAATTGCAATAATCAGAAGAATAACCACAGCTATCAAAGATAGCCAACCGTTAGTTTTGCCAGCATCAAGATAAAAAAAGAAATTCGATACCATATTTGGTATTGTTGTAAAATCAAGTGCAGGAATCCAGAACTTAGCTTTAACATAAGTAGCTTGCGAAACAAAAAATGGAACCCAAGGGGTATATAAAAATGCGATAATCAAATGTGAAGACAGCCATTTTTCAGCAAAAAAATTACCAAAAAACTGTCCCGTACTATTCTTCTGCTTTTGAAATTTCAAACAGCTAAAAAGATGAAATCTATTATTCTTTTCTTGATTCTTCGAAATATAAACTGCTCTAAAAATCCATAATGAAATTGGAATCAAAGCATAGAGATATTGTGTCCAAATTCCAGCGCAGACAGTAATAATATAAATTATTCGCCATTTTTTCTTATTTTTTATCGTATTTTCGGCAACCCAAGCTTCATAAAAGGCCCTCACCGTTAAAACACTCAAAAATGCTACCATCGTATACATTCTGGCTTCCTGAGAATATCTAATTAACATCGGTAAAATTGCAAGAAAACTAATCGCCAATAGAGCAATTTTCTTATTATAAAGTCTTTTTACCAAAAAATATGCCAAAATTATAGTTAAGACACCAAAAAGTGCAGATAGACTCCTCAATGCAAAATCGCTAGAGCCAAAAAATACGCTCCAAATTTTTAGTAAGAAATAGTAAAGTGGCGGATGAACATCAACAGATGTGTAATGCCAAATTTCAGCAAAATTAAAACGAATTATATAAGCCGAAAAAGCCTCATCGAACCAGATTGAGGCTTTCGAAATTGTTAAAAAAACAAGGGTTAAAAATCCTGAAATAATCCCCAGAAAAGCAATTTTAGAACGGCACTTTTTAAATCTCTAAAAATCCATACCCATGATAAGTCTATTATATCATAGCTTTTAGCTTTTCGAAATATTAAAAATTATCTATAAATCGCTCGGTAGCGGAAAATTTCTAGCAAAATCTGCAACTTCTTTTTTAATTTCGGCAAGTTTTTTAGAATCTTCACGCCACTTAATCGCAAGCTCCATCCATTCAGCAATTTTCGCCATCTCAGCTTCCTTCATCCCACGCGAAGTTACAGCTGGCGTTCCAAGTCGGATTCCGCTTGGTGCGAACATAGACAGAGTATCATTAGGAATTGAATTGGCATTCAGAGTTAGGCCAATTGCGTCCATCGCGCGTTCAGCAACTTTCCCATCAATTCCAAAACTCGCATAAATATCAATTAAAATTAAGTGATTTTTTGTGCCTCCAGTCACAAGTTTGAAACCTCTTTTCGCAAGCTCTTCAGCCAAAAAATGAGCATTTTTTACTACCTGTTGAGCATAAATTTTAAATTCAGGCTGAAGTGCTTCATAAAAAGAAACTGCTTTTGCTGCAATTGAATGCATTTGTGGGCCACCTTGAGTTCCCGGAAAGACACTACGATCAATTAGAGTTGGGAGATTCTCGAGAGTTTTTTCTGGTTTTTTGAGTGGATTCCCCACTTTTCCATTCGAAAGAATCATTCCACCACGAGGGCCACGCAAAGTTTTGTGAGTTGTAGTTGTTACGACATGAAAACCATAATCAAATGGGTTTTTCGAAACACCTCCAGCAATCAATCCAGCAATATGTGCTACATCCGCCATCAACATTGCTCCATATTTTTTGCCAATTTCAGCAATTCTAGCATAATCAATTTCACCAGGATATGCAGAAAATCCCACAAGAATAATTTTTGGCTTATATTTTTCAGCTAATTCTTCAATTTGATCGTAATTGATTTCACCATTTTCATCTAAACCATAACGCACAAAGTTATAAATTTTACCGCTTCTAGTAACTGGTGATCCATGAGTTAGGTGTCCACCTTGCGCTAAATCCATCCCTAAAACCGTATCGCCAACTTCTAGCCAAGCATTATAAACCGCCTCATTAGCATTTGCACCACTATGCGGTTGGACATTCGCATGATCACAATTAAAAAGCTGTTTTGCGCGTTCAATCGCTAAGCTTTCAATGATGTCAGTGTTCTCCTGACCACCATAGTATCTTCTACCAGGATATCCTTCAGAATACTTATTTGTTAAAACTGAACCAAGCGCTGCCAATACTTCTCTCGAAACATAATTCTCGCTTGGAATTAGCTCCAGGCCTTCTCGCTGACGATTTTCCTCATTCTCAATTACATCAAAAATCTTTTCATCAAACATAAAAACTCTCCTTAAAAATTAAACTTTTCGAAACTAAAAATATAAAAACCGTCGCTATATCATATTTTTAAGTATATCATATTTTTAAAAAATAAAAAAATTCTTAGAAAACTTGTTTTTATTATACCATAAGTGATATAATTATTTTATGAATGAATAAAAAGAATATTTATAAAAAATCGGGAAGCTTATTAAATAAT
>CAUROE010000018.1:0-11147 GCA_963526465.1 uncultured Saccharimonas sp. (SeqCode) | reverse complement strand
ATTTGAAACCCTTTCTTCTCTATTGGATCTAATTTGATCAAGAGCCGATCTTGAACTTTCCATTTTAGTTTTTTGCGCCATCCTTAATTGACCAAGTTGAGAATCTCGATATGACCGCACTTTCGAATTTCTATAATCAATCGCTTGGCGCTGTGCAAAACTTTGTGAGCTTGCAGCGCCAATTCTTCCACCAGACTGAGCTTTAGCGTATCCGCTAGAATGAGAAACTTCTTCAAGACTTGATTTTACAACATAATCATTTAATTTCATAATACTATATTAACATAAACACATTATTTTTTCAAAAAAGTCTTGCTTTTATAAAAAATGTTTGTTATAATAATCTCATGCGGGCGTCGTATAACGGCTAATATACCTGCCTTCCAAGCAAGTGATGAGAGTTCGATTCTCTCCGCCCGCACCATTTGATCTTTTTTGTTTTAGCACAAGCCTCCATTTTCTGGAGGTTTTTGCTTTTAGAAAATAATCATATAGACTTTTTTAAAAAAACTTGATATAATTATTTTAGGTACGCCCCCGTAGCTCAGTGGATTAGAGTAAGAGGTTTCTACCCTCCTGGCCGTAGGTTCGAGTCCTACCGGGGGTACCAAATTATTTTATGGAAATTATTTTTTACTCGATATCATTCATTCTCGGCATAATTATTGCCGCTTTTCTTTTAACTATATTTTTTGGTGTACCATATGTCCCTACACATAAATCAGATCTTTTCAAACTCTTCGAAACAATAAATCTTTCTAAAGAAGATATACTCGTAGATATCGGTTCTGGTGATGAAGTTGTTTTAAAGGTTGCAAATAATTTTAACGCAAAAGCTATTGGTTTTGAAATTAACCCTTTTCTGGTTCTAATTTCAAAAATTAAACTTCAAAAACAACAAAACTGCCAAATTTATCTTAAAAATTTTTGGAGA
The DNA here is from genome assembly GCA_963526465.1 of uncultured Saccharimonas sp. (SeqCode). Taxonomy (GTDB): domain Bacteria; phylum Patescibacteriota; class Saccharimonadia; order Saccharimonadales; family Saccharimonadaceae; genus Nanogingivalis. Next base: position 10,213 of record CAUROE010000018.1, on the reverse strand, counting down.
GCCTTCCCAATTCCAAACATTACCATATTCTATACTTTTGGCCACGCAGAGAGGATTGAAAAAATGCTAAAGCTTGCTCAAATTCAGGCAAATTTTCAAAAAATACCTCTACTTTTTATTAGCTATGGTTTCGAAATTAAAAACTTAAAACCTTTTAAAGTATCAGGCGCACATTATATTTATAAAATTCAGCCAAAAAAATAATCAAAAAGTCTTTTTTTTCATAATTAAATATGCTATAATGTGAATATTGGGCCAGTAGCTCAGCCGGTTAGAGCACCTGCCTCTTAAGCAGGGTGTCGAGGGTTCGAGCCCCTCCTGGCCCTCCAAAATTTGAAAAAATAAATCAGCAGGAATATCTATCTGCTGATTTTTATTTTATATTAGCTTTGCCGAACTATCTCTGGAGTAATTTCAATGTTCGAACCAGCTTGAGCTTCGCCGGAAAGCATTTTTCGCGCGATAGTGTTTTCCACAACTCGCTGAATAACTCTTCTCATTGGTCGAGCACCAAGTTTTGGATCATAGCCTAAATTTGCAAGCAATATTTTAGCTTCTGGCGTAACTGAAACTGTAATTTTTTGACCAGCAAGAGTTTTATTTACCCCAACAATCATCAAATCAATAATTTGCATCAGATTTTCTTTTGTAAGTGGTTCAAAAACAACGATTTCATCAAAACGGTTCAGAAATTCAGGGCGAAATTCACGACTTGCAATTAAGTCATTTACAATGATTTCTTCAGCGCTTGTCGAATCGTAACCACGAGAAATCAGCTCTTGAATTCGCTCAGAGCCAGCATTTGACGTTGCGATAATAATTGCATCTCGAAATGAAACCTCACGGTTTTTTTCATCTCTTAAAATACCTTCATCTAAAACCTGCAAAAGAGCAGTTAGAACATTTGGGTGAGCTTTTTCAATTTCATCTAAAAGAACAACCGAGAAAGGCTTTTTCATCATTTGAGCAGTTAGAGAACTCGCGTCACGCGCACCATCTGCAATCAATCTTGAGACATCGTCAAGGTTTACAAACTCATTCAAATCAAGACGTACAATATTATTTTCACCATTAAAATAAACTTCTGAAAGTGCCTTCGAAAGCTCTGTTTTACCAACTCCAGTTGGGCCAAGAAATAGAAATGTTCCAATTGGTCTGTTTTGGTTTCGAACACCAGTTCTCGCACGACGCAAAGCATTTGCTACAGCCGAAACCGCTTTTTCCTGGCCAACCATTCTGGCGTGCAATAAATCTTCAAGGTTTAATAAAGTTTCTTTCTCTTCATTAACATTTGCAGTAGCAATTTTTACATTCATTGTTTGCTCAATCGCTTTTTCAACTGAGCTCGCCGTTACAATTTTATTATCAGCAAATCCTGCCGCCATCTCTAACAAGCGCACCGCCCGCCCTGGCATTTCTGAATCAAATATATATCTTTCGCTTAGTTTAAAAGCTTCTTTAAGTGCTTGAAATTGATAAAACACACCATTTTGATGTTCGAAAATCAACAACTTGTCTTGCATAACCGCCAATGTTTCATCATAATTAGCTGGTTTAACCTGCAGCCTATTCATTGCCTGAGCAAGAGCTGGGTTCTTTGCTGAAATTTGCAAAAATCTCTGTTCATCAAGAGTTAAGATTAACCTTAAAGCACCAGCTTGAATAATAGGAAGAAGTAAATTCGAAACATCAACCGAACCAACACCATCTTCAAAAAATAGCTGAGCATTATCAAGACAAATAATTATATTTTTAGCAGCATAAGCCTCGTTCAAAACATAATTAAGCAAATTTTCTATTTCACCTCGCCCTGGCGCTGCCGCAATCAAAGATGCAGCATCAAGAGAAACAACCTGTCTAAATTTTAAATTTGAAGGGATTTTCTCACTACCATTCGCAATTTTTGCAGCGAAAGAATTTACAACAGTAGTTTTACCAACACCATCAGCACCAATCAAGGCAATATTATGCTTCCCATTACCACTGAACTGTTCAACCATTTTCGAAACTAAATCTTTATGTTGTTCTAAATTTGAAGACATTAAAATATTGTTCGAAACCTGATTTGTAATATTCACTCCAAAACGGTTCAAGGTTGGAGTATAACCAAATGACCAATCGCGGGCAATTCCACCAGTTTTCATTGGAATTTTAGATTGACTTATTAGTGAAAAAATATGATCATGCCACAAAACACCACGCTCTAAATCTTCAAAATCAAGATAAAACTGCGCAAGAAGCGTTTCGTAATTTGGAAAATTTCGAATTATCGCAAGAGTTAAAACTGAACCAGAAACGGTTTTAGTTTTTAACTTTTGCTGAATTTGTAGTGCAGTTTGAAAAATATTCTCAGGCGAATTTTGTGGAATCTGAACCAAACTCTCAATCGTAGTTTTTCCGAGCCCAAAACGTGAAATAATAAACTTTCCACCAGAACTTTCTAAAACTACTTTTGCAATCTGCTCACTTGTTGGATTTTTCGAAAGTTTTCCTAAAATATTACTAGCTAATTGTCCTTCAATTTTTAAATCTTTTGTTGGTTCCAGCCTATGAAGTTCTCCGTTCCACCAATGAACTAAAATTGTAATTATTGATGAAAATGCTAAAATTAACCAGCCAAGATTCGAATCCATTAAAATTAAACAAAATCCACTCAAAATTCCAACAATTTTTAAAATCTTAAGTAGAAATAAAAATCCGCTAAGCCCATTCATTAAACGGGATTTTTTTGCGCGCAAATTATTATAATCAAAAATCATAAGAACCAACTCCTTTTTGTTTTAATTGGTTTAACTTCCTTTGATGGAATATTTTTTTGCCAATTTTTAAAATCATCCTTAATTTTTGGAATAATTTTTGGCGTCCAACCAGTTGTAAAAATTACAGCAAGAATAATCGGTAAAACCGGTGAAATCAACCATAAAATTAACATTGCTAAGCCCCAAATTGCTTTAAAACTAATAAAAAATATACCAATTATCATTATTATTGTTCGCAAAAAAGCACCAATAAACCGAGAAAAAAGCTTATCAAAAGACTTCTTGATTCGAACTTCAACTGAAGCGTTCGAAACACCTAAAGCATCAATTTGTCGAAAAGGTGCAAACCAAGTTTTTATTAAAAGACCGAGCGAAAAAGTATCAATCGAGTGTTCGATTCCATCTAAAATCTTCTCAGTACGCCAAGCTAGCCCTTTCCCATACCACCAAGTTAAAAAAGACATAAACATAATTAAATTATACACTAAAAAAATATTTTTCGCAATTTTGAAATTTACTTTTTTTATGATAAAATGGATTTAGGCATTGTATTGCTTTTGATTTTTTAACTATCTATTGATGAAAGGAAAAATATGGAAATAATTATAGCTACGCTTGGCGTTTTGTTTGGCGGTGGTAGCGCTTTTGTATATCAAAAAGTGAAAACTGCAAATGCAAAAAATAATTCAGATAAAATTATTGCTGAAGCCCGAAAAAAATCAGCTGAAATCTTAGAACGTGCAAATGAAAAAGCCTTAAAAATTACTGAAAAGGCTAACGAAGATGAGTCAGAACGCAGAAAAGAAATTCGAAAAACTGAAAATCGTCTTGCAGAACGAGAAGAATCTCTCGACCGAAAGCTTGATCAGATTGATTTACGAACCGAGAAACTTCGAAACAATGAGCTTGAAGTTGAAAAACTCAAAAATGAGATTAAAGAAATTCGCAAAAAGCAAGATGAAAAACTTGAAAAAATTGCGAAGCTTTCAAAAAAAGAAGCGGCTGAAAAAATTATGAAAATTGCCGAAAGAAATATGGCTCAAGATATGATTAATCTAGTTGCAAAGCTCCAAAAAAATGCAACCGAAGATGCCGAAGAACGAGCTCAGGCTATTTTGGTTTCAGCAATGGAGCGAATTTCAAGCGAAGTAACAGCTGAACGAACGGTTACCGCTTTAAAACTCCCTGATGATGAAATGAAAGGTCGAATTATTGGCAAAGAGGGCCGAAACATTCAAGCACTTCAGCGCGAAACTGGTGTAGATATCTTGGTTGATGATACCCCCGGAATGGTTGTTCTTTCAAGTTTCGACCCTGTTCGCCGACAAGTTGCACGACTTTCGCTTGAGCTTTTAATGAAAGACGGGCGAATCAATCCGGCAAGAATTGAAGAAGTTGTTGAAAAAGCTGAACGTGAAATAAACAAGGAGATTAATCGTGCTGGCGAAGATGCTGCTCGTGAAGTCGGGCTTTCAGGTTTACCACATGAAATGTTACGACTGCTTGGTGAATTAAAGTTTCGAACAAGTTATGGCCAGAATGTTTTAAAACATTCAACTGAAATGGCTAATGTTGCAGGATTAATTGCCGAAGAAATTGGCGCAAACGTTAAAATTGCAAAAACTGCTGCACTCTTTCACGACATTGGAAAGGCTGTAACCCATAAGATTGAAGGAAAACACGCCCAAATAGGTGCTGAACTTGCCGAAAAATATGGAATGGATCCCCGAGTCGTAAATGCAATTGCAGCACATCATGAAGATGTAGAAGCTACAACAGTTGAGGCAATTATTGTTAAAATTACTGATGCAATGAGTGCTTCTCGACCAGGAACTCGAAACGCTTCTGCCGAAAACTTTGTAGAGAGAATGCGCGAGCTTGAAAATGTTGCAACTAGCTTTAAGGGAATAAATAAGGCTTATGCAATTTCGGCTGGTAGAGAAATCCGCGTAATAGTTTCGCCAGAATCTATCGACGATCTTTCAGCAATAAAAATGGCACGAGATATTGCAGATAAAATTGAAAGCACAATGCAATATCCAGGCGTAATTAAAGTTAATATAATTCGTGAAACGCGCGCAATCGAATATGCAAAATAATACATTTCGAAATATAATAAAATAGCCTTCATGAAGGCTATTTTATATTACATCTTACAATTTAATCCACTATTTTTAATTTTAGTTGTTGAGAAATCTTTACAAATCGGCTCATCCCCTTCAGTTTGAGCAGAAAATAGAGGAACCGGGAAATTACTATCATGGAATCCAATTCGACTTTCAATTCTTCTAAACTGACTATTTGCTCGACCAGTTGAATCAACTTTTGGCTGAATACCCTTAAAATCTACAATATTGCCATTATTCATAAGCTCAATTTTAAATTCAGCATTATTCATTAAAGGTGTCAATCGAGCATATAAAACATCAGTTGGAGAAACGTTTCGCCCAATGTTTATTACCATTTCGCAAGCATAGGTACTTGAGCCAGCACCAAGATCATCTGAACATTTCGTAAAAGTATAGTCATCTGTTGACTGTGCAGAATTTTCATCTCGACGAACAGTTGGTAGATTCGAACTATTCACAACTCGAGAATCCAAGCCTGAAGCAGGATAAAATAGCATTTCACTCGCACCATTTCCATCATCTGGATAAGGTGTATCCATGCTTGTTGATGAATTTCCATTCCGCCCAGGAACATAACCATATAGTTGGGTTTTTAATATGGCTGGTCTATTTTGAGCTTGCCAATCTTTCAGAATATTAGGGCGAGCATTAGGATTATTTATTGAATCTAATGATATTTTTAAACCATTCGCCATATTATTTTTAGTATGCCACTTAACACGAATCTGATTAAAGCTCGAAACACCTTTTAAACTAATAACTGAGGGCGTTCCTTCATTACTTTGACCCAAAAAGTCAGAAGTATCTGTTTTAATTTTAACACAAGTATAGGCTTGGTTTAAATCTCGATCAGTATTTCCTCCACCAGAACTTGTTTTAGTTTGCACTATAGTTTCATTACCATTAGTGCCAATTCCAGCAGTTGCTAAAACATAACAGTTACCAGACAAAATTGCCTTTGTCATTTCACTGCAATCATATGTCTTACCTTCGAAAACTTTCTTACCAACATCTGCGCCACCACAGGCACCTTTATAAATTCGCAAAAATCTTTTAGCGTCTTCAACTCCCGCCTGAGCACTATCATAAGCACTCTGTGAAAGATCTAGCTTACTGGCCTGCTCTTGGTCTCGGAGCATAATCCGCAAAAAGCTTGCAGACATAATCGAGACCAAAATACTAACCATAATAACAATAAAGATTGAAACACCACCTTTTTTAAACTCTCTATTTGCCATATTTAATACCTCACCGGAAGTTCTTTAGTATAAGTTGTAACAATTTTACCCGCACTACCAGATTGAGACTGAGCCCACAAGTAGGTATCTGCCGATTGGTTAAAAATTTCAGCAGGATTAGCTAGCGTATCTTTAGCAGTTCCATCAGAACCGGCAGTTCGCCATAATCGCAATCCTTTCGAAACTGTTCCACCACGCACACGCAATTGATTGTCACAATTTTTCATATTAACATCATTGGCATTCTGGGCGCCATTAACTGCGCAAGTATTTATTACGCCTTGAGCAATCAACCACGCATCAACTCTTTTCACTCCTTGATCAATAGTAATATCTCCGTCAGCAATAATTATAATCTGACGAAAATCCGAATCATTATTTACAGCTCTATCAGCATTCACAATATCGCCAGAAATTCGAATATTTTTACCATAGATCACTCGAGTTTGCTTATCAGCTGAAATTGAACCAAGCTGTTTGTTCGCATCACCATAAACTTCAACTTTTGTATTCGCATCTTCGAAATTATTTTTTGGAAATTTTGAAGTAATGTTTGAAATTAATGAATCAATACTTGATTTCCCTTGGCCAAAACTACTTTTTGAAGAATAATCTTCAATTGCCAACTTTCGCGTGCTTTGCGAAGATTCAGTTCGAAAATCTTTAATTTTCACGCCCGAGAGTGCTTCATATTCAACCCAAGAACCAAGAACTCCTTGTTTAGTTGTAGATAAACTTGTTCGAATACCCGATTTTGAATAAACGCCATTTCCCCAGAATTGAACTTTTGGTTTCTTAACCAGCTTAATACAAATTGGTGCACCGTGCCGCCAGTCTAAATTTTCTCGTTCTTGTTTAGCTTGCTCAGCCTGACTTTGGTTCGAATTCATCTTGTATGGCGAGATGGAAAGCGCAACACAATAACGGGTTCCCGCCTCGGCACCATCTTCAATTGAAGGTATAAAGTCGGCAACTCGAGTATCTTTATTAAATTTTCCAGTTCCTTCTTTGACAACACGACATTTTTCAATTCCTTGATAATCTTGATAATAAAAGTTTGAAGGTGAACAGGTATCACTATTCGTATTATCTCTCTTATTATTTTGAGTTACAAAACTTTCTTTATCTGAAGGAACGCGCCAAGTTGTAATTTTATATCTTATTGATGAAGTTTCAGTTCCGCCTCCTGGAATATTAATTTCTTCGCCATCATTAGGGTCGTTTGGTACTTTACCATTAACAGGAACATCTAAATCACCACCAGAGCAGTTTCGAATTTTGTCAATTTTAACACAAGGTGTTATTTCGAAATCATAAGGAACATAAACGCATGCATCATTAGTAGTTTTATTATACCTATTAGTATTATCAATATCTCCAGCAGCAACTCCATATGACATTTTTGAACATATTATCTTTCCAGCCATATCTCTGGTTACCCTAAAAATCTCTCTATCTGCGCCTATTGCATTAATCGTATCCCAAATATTACCTTGGTTAATTATTGTAGGCCTACTATCCCACGATTCTTTATTCCATCTAAAATTATAATTATTTACCGAATAATCGCCATGTCCATCATTTCTGAAAGTTTGATAATGACCACTGCCGCTAACATTGCTTTTGTTAAAATCTTTACCTGTAACTTTGTGCCTAAAAGAAACCCATTGGCCAACTTTAGCAGTTTGAGGATTATAGCGACCATTACTCTTAAATCTTGAATCATCTGAATTAATTCTCTGGCTAGAATTTAAAACTGCAGCTTTAGTATTTCCTTCAACATTAAACTTAACTGGAGCTTTGATTCTTATGGTAACTTTATGAGGATAGCAATACCCTGGCCATTGATTGAAAACATCATCATCCCAACCATGATTCCCTTCTTTATATCCATTCCAACACTGCCACACTTTAAAATGTATATAATCTCCGTCTGAAAGTTTATCTATTTCAGATTCTTTAACGGTGATTTTAGTGGGTGGAGCAATACGACCATATTCTTTAGCTTTCAAATTAAAATTATAAGCAGTTCCTTGGCCTCTACTACCAAAAGTAACAGAACCATTTGTTTCAAGTTTATCAGCATCTAGTTCTTTCATAATCCTAATATTTGTAGCTGAAGCTTGAGCTGGACTATGACATGCAATTGCGGCGATATTAAGATAGAAGCTTCTATTCTCTTTACTTATTTGAAATTCATGCTTTTCATAAACAGAACTAATAAGTTCCTTACCTTCAGGATCAGCAGATATCCAGTTTCCTGTTAATGATCTAATACCAGGCGGGTATGGGCTAAAATCTTCTTTAGTCCCATCATAGTTCCTTTCTTTAATCCATGTGTTATTCGAATTACAAGAATCTATAAGCCTCTTAGCAACATTTTCTGGGATTTCATCAGATGCAGCGTTTGTATTCTTTTGAAAAAATACAGAATTAAATACAAAAGAAAACAAAACAGCAAAAAATAAAATATTAAGCTTTTTCATTTAGAATAAATCTCCAGCATCTTTATATTCTAAGCTTGCAGGCTTAATATATTCAATATAGCTAACACCATTAATTTTTAAACTTGGGTTCTGGCCCTTATTAATCATTTCTTCAAGATTTTTAAATGTTTGTTCCTGATTTTCCGTTCCAATAAAAAGCCGCATCATTACGCAGTTAGAATCTTTTTCGTTTCCTGCTTTTTTCGAAATCTCATCCCCTAAGGCTTTTGCATTTTTAACATATTCTTCTTTTTTACCTTTAATATTATTATATTTATTAATAATATCATCCCCGCAAACCGAGCCAACAGGATTTTTCATTGCAGCAATATCATTTTTATTTTTAATTACTTGCACTACGTTTAGCCCTGCACTCAAAACAGCAATAGCTAAAACTACGCCAAATAATATTTTATGTTTCATTATCTAAGTCCCTCCACCTTAAAAATATTTCCTAAAATAATTATAAACAAAAGCGTTTTAAAAATCAAGACCACACCGCAAAAACCTATCTTACAATATATATTTATTACATATTTAGCCAATCTTTGCCAATAGAAACTTCAACCTTTAATTTAACATTTAATTCTGGAGCCACGCTCTCCATTTCTTGTTTTAAAATTTCTGCCACATTTTCAGCATTTTCAGCTGGAACTTCCACCAAAATTGAATCATGAATTTGTAAAATTTGTTCACCGAGCCCAGCTTTTACAATTTTTTCATCAACAGCCAACATCGCTCGCTTCATTAAGTCTGCCTCAGTACCTTGAATTGGCATATTCTGCGCTGCTCGCTTTGCCATCTCACGAATCATAAAATTACTCGATTTTATATCTGGCATTGGTCGCCTTCGACCAAAAAATGTCTCTACAAAACCTTCATCCTGAGCTTTTTTTAGTGTATTGTCCATAAGCTCACGAATCGGTTTGTGCGCATTAAAATACTCTTCAATATATTTTTTCGCTTCATAAAAACCAACTCCAATCGTGCCAGAAAGATTATGAGCTCCAACACCATAAAGAACGCTAAAATTAATAATTTTCGCGACGCGTCGTTGCTCTTTCGAAACTTCATCAATCTGAACACCAAAAACCTCACTCGCAGTCTTTGCGTGAATATCTAAATCTTTTTCAAAAGTCTCAATCAAAGGCTTGTCATTCGCCAAAACTGCCGCCAACCTCAATTCAAACTGTGAATAATCTGCTGAAACTAGTAGATTTCCCTTTTTCGCCACAAAGCCCTCACGAATACGCCGCCCAAGCTCGGAACGAATCGGTATATTTTGCAAATTAGGATTACTTGAAGAAAGCCGCCCCGTTGTTGTTACATCTTGCGCAAAATTGCTATGAATCCGATTTTTTTCATCTGCAAGCTTTGGTAAAGCATCAACATAGGTACTTTTTAATTTTGAAAACTCACGGAATTGCTCAATTTTTTCAATAATCGGACTATATTCTCGTAATTTATCAAGCTCTTTTTGCCCTGTCGAAAAGCCATTTTTTGATTTTTTAATACCTTTTGTCGGTAGGCTTAAATCTTCAAAAAGCACTTTCGAAAGCTGCAATGGACTAGCAACATTAAATTCTCGCCCAACGATTTCA
>CAUROE010000017.1:0-11273 GCA_963526465.1 uncultured Saccharimonas sp. (SeqCode) | reverse complement strand
CTTCTTGGTTTTTGAGCTCAATTTTTTCTTGGCGAAAGCTTTCAAAAATTAGTTCTTGTTTGGTTTTTTGTTCGAAATCAAAGTTAAAAATCTGCCACGGACTAGTTGAAAGAAAACTCTCCTTATCTTTTGGTTCAATTCTCTCGGGCGAACTTTCGAAGATTTCAACTGCAAAACCCTCTACAAAACTCGATTTACTTTTTGTAATTTGAATTTTTGCGGTTTCATTTGGCAGAACTCCCCAAGCAAAGATTTTTTTGCCATTTTCAATCGTGCCTAAAGCTTGCCCGCCAGGCGTAATTTTATCAAATTTAGCTATTTCGAACTTAATTTTCCGTGCCATAATTATTCTATTTTATCAGAATTTTGCCAAAAATTCCATATCTCCAACCACTCTTCACCTTTTAATTCGCTTGGTTTTTTAGTTTTAAATTTTGGTTGGCAATTTTTTTTATAAAATTCTGGCACGGCAAACATTTTTTCAATAAAATCGTTAAAAATTGGCTGTTCTTCTTTCGAAATTAGCGGAGCTTCTCGCCGTTTCATTTCAAAAAATACCGTTTCAACAGCCGGTGGTGGCGTAAAATCAGATTTTTGAAGAGGTTTTTTAATTTTACTTTCAAAAAACGGAAATGTTTTTACGCCAAGCGCAGAAGTGAAATTTTTATCACTCACAATTAGTTTGCGGGCAAATTGTTTTTGTAAAATTAAATAAATACTTTTTGGCGAATTTTGAGTAGTTGTAAGCTTTTGAATAATTGGCGAACTCAAGTGAAAAGGAATATTTGCACAAACTTTATAATTTTTTGGTAATTTCGAAAGGTTGAAGCGCAAAAAATCTGCACATAAAACTTCAACATTCTTTAAATTTTTAGTGTTATTTTGAAGTTTTTTGAAAGTTTCGCGGTCAAATTCAATTGCTAAAACTTGCGCAGACTTCTTGCTGAGAGCATAAGTAAAAACACCGCTTCCAGCACCTATGTCTAGCGTAAAATCTCGCTTTCGAATATTGCTGTGCCCAACAAGCATTAGTGCAATTCGTGGCGAACGCAAGAAATTTTGCGAAATGCGGTGTTCTCGTGCCATCTATTCGTATCTCAAAGCTTCGATTGGGTCTTTTTTGCTGGCGCTACGTGCTGGCAAAGCTCCTGCCAAAAATGCTACAACCGCAATAATTAAAGTTATAGTTATGCTATTTTCGATTGTAAATTTAGTTAAATTAAATCCTTCAAGCCCTTTCAAGAAATCTTTTGAGGCAAAACTATTTAAAGCATCTCCCGCTAAAGATGCGAGTATGATTCCTAAAATTGAACCAATTAAACCAATTAGAATTGCTTCAATACTGAAAAGTTGGAAAATCTTTCGGTTCGAAAGCCCCATTGCTTTCATTAAACCAATTTCACGAGTTCGTTCACGTACGCTCATGTAAAGTGTATTAATAATTCCAAAGCTAGCTGCAAGAAGTGCAATCGCACCAAAAACAATCAAAGATCCAGTAATTCCGTTTACAACATTCATAATAGTTTCAACTTGGTCTTTAGCTGTGTTTGCTGAGTAGCCTGCTTTTTTAGCGTCTTCCTTGATTTGATTTAGTTTATCCTCAGTTACTTTTCCTTCAATTTGAGCTAGAGCAGAAATACTTTTTTCTTTCGATTCTAGTGGTAAGCTTTTTGTTTGAAAGTCATAAATTTCATTAAAGGTTGGTTCGTTAATTGTCACCATTGCTGACTGAATCAAACTCTTAGCTGTCACGCCTGAAATTTTCTGGGTGATGATCTTCTTTTCACCTGTCAAAGAATCTGAAACTTGAAATATCACTTTTTTACCGATCGCGTCTTGAGCATTTTTAAAGCCTAGAGGTTCAAGATAATCCTGAGAAATTGTTACCTCATCTTTATTTTTTGGTTTACCTCCAGCTAAGAAATCAAAGTCAAATTTTTGTCCTTCAACTTCAACTATAACAGATGTAATTGTAAGTTTCTTGCCATCTTTATATTGAATATAGTCTGGTGTTGCTATTTTGTAGAAGCGGGCATTTTTAACGTTTGAAATTTTGTTAATTTTTTCAAGATCTTTAGAATTTAGAGTCTGCTGAGCATATCTAGAGCCAGCTTTTTTAGAATCGCCTTCTTTGTATTCTTGTGGCCCAAAAGTTATACCATTATCCTGTTTTGGTTGAAAATAAATTATAGAGTCGTCACCAAAAACTGAAAGCTGTTTTTGGATATAATCATTCACGCCGATATTTACAGCAGAGGTTAATGCTATGGTAAAAGAGCCGATACAAACCGCGATAATTGTCAAGAAAGTTCGGCCTTTATTCCGCCACAAATTTGATGCTGAAGTTTTGACCATATCTAAAAATTTCATTATTTTTCTCCTTTTGAAACAATTTGTCCATCTTGAATTCGAATCTGGCGGTCGCATTTTGCGGCCAAAGATTCATCATGCGTTACAATAATTAGTGTAATTCCACTTTCCTTATTTAAACCAAAAAGTAAATCCTCAATTTTTTTGCTTGTTTTTGAGTCGAGATTTCCTGTTGGTTCATCCGCGAAAATAATTTCTGGTGAATTTGCGATTGCGCGAGCCACGCAGACACGCTGTTTTTGTCCACCAGAAAGATTTGAGGCTTTATTTTTAGCTTTATCAGTTAGTTCAACAGCTTCAAGAGCTTTTAGAGCAATTTCTTTACGCTTTCTCGAGCCAACTCCAGCAATTTTAAGCGGTAGAATCACATTTTGCAAAACTGTATCTTTTGGATTCATAAAGAATTGTTGAAAAACAAAGCCAAAAGTTTGGTTTCGAAGTTTATTCAATTCGCGTTTTTTCATTTTAGCAACATTTTGGCCATTAATTAAAATTTCGCCCTCATTTGGTTTGTCGAGCGCCGCTAAAAGGTGCATAAGTGTTGATTTTCCGCTACCAGATTTACCAATAATTGCAACACTCTCACCTTTTTGAATGCTAAAAGAGACGCCATTTAGTGCTTTAAAATATGTATTGCCGTCGCGATAAACTTTGACGAGATTCTTAACTTCTATTAAATTACTTTTATTCATTAAATTCCTTCCTTATAGTTATTTATTCTACTACTTATGATTTTTACTGTCAAATTCTAATGCTCAATTTTAAGATTATTTGTATTTTGAACTTCTCGAGTTTGTGGTTTTAAATTTCGCGAACGTGGTTTGCGGCGTTTTTTTACTTGCGGAATTTCAATTCCCTTTTCAGCAAAAGCTTTCGAAAGATCCTTAAGGCCTAAACTGGGCTCTTTTTGTTCAGCAGAATTTGGACTGATATTTTTTGGATCAATTGGTGCTTTCGAAAAATCAATTTTTTTCGCTTCAAACATTGGTTGAATTGGCGTAAAATTTTGTGGTTTTGCTGTTGGTTTTATGCTCTGGGATTTTTGGTTTGAAATTCCTTGATTTTTAACTGGCGCAAAAACATTTTCCGCAACCTTTTTCGAAAATTCAACGCCGTTTCGTTCCGCCCAAGCTTTTGTCATTAGTTCTTTTGGTGGCACTAGAATATCGCGGATGCGTTGTTCGATGACGGCTCGTGGCGTACTATAATTTCGGCGTGTATTTTCAATAATCTTCGCACTCAAATCATTAAAAGGTTTTGGCAAAGTTAAAGTTGTCGCGCTAAATGGCGTTGATTTTTCTCCGTTAATAATCATTGTCATTACAAAATGGCGGTTATTTAAGCTCATTAAATCCGAAGCATCGAATTGTGGCTTAAATTGCTCGGCCAAAACTGGAGCATCTTCAACTGAAACGCGGAACGAAATGATTGATCCAACATTTCCAAAAACCGCATTTTTAACGCTGTCGGTCATTTGTGAAACATATTGATTAGCAACGGTTAAAGTTAAGCCATATTTTCGAATTTCTGAAAGAATTACCGCAAAAGAATCGGTAGCAAAGTTTTGAAATTCATCAACATAAAGATGAAATGGTCGGCGATCTTCAAGTCGTTCAATATCTGCGCGCGATTGGGCAGCAAGCTGAATTTTAGTTACCAAAAAGGAACCAAGAACTGAGGCGTTATCTTCACCGATCAAACCTTTCGAAAGATTTACGACCAAGATTTTACCTTCATCCATAATCTCACGAATATTAAAGGTTGATTTTGGCTGACCAATAATATTTCGAATAATTGGGTTTGCTGTGAAAGCTCCAACTTTATTTAAAATCGGTGCGATTGCCTCATTTACCTGTTTTTCACCCCATTGACCAAATTCCTTTTTCCAGAATTGAAGTACGGAGTCATCTTTACAATAAGTTAAAGTTTCTTTTCGAAAATCGCCATCTGTTAGCATTCTTGAAATATCAAGCATTGTAGTTTCTGGGCGGTCGAGAAGTGCCAAAAGTGTGAAGCGCAAAATATATTCAAGGCGAGGACCCCAAGAATCACCAAACATACGCTTTAAAACACCGATAACCTCGGAAGAAATGTTTGATTTTCGACTTGGGTCGGTGACTTCGAGCGGATTGAATCCGAGTGGAAATTCAGTGTCGCTCGGGTTGAAATAGATCACATCTTTTAAGCGATGTTCAGGAATAAAGCGCATGTTGTTTTGCGCAAAATCGCCATGCGGGTCAATAATTGCGTATCCTTCACCATGAAAAATATCCGAAAGTGCTAAAAGCTCAAGCGATCCAGATTTTCCAGTTCCTGTTTGACCAATAATATAAAGATGGCGTGAACGGTCGCGGCGAAGCATTCCGAATTGGTGATTAATTCCACGAAAGTTTGTTAAACCAAAAGCTGAAATATTTTCATCGTGTGCACGGTCGCCAGTAATTATTGGTAATTTCGAAGGTGGTTCGGCAGTTTTACTTGAAGCCCAAACAATGTTTGGAGTTTCTACGTTTGTGTGCGGTAAATGCCAAATGCTGGCGAGTTCTTGAATATTTAAAATAAATCCGTCATCAAAGAATATTCGCGACTGAAAATCTCGAATTTTATCTTTATCGAGTGAAGAATTTGAGGCCTTAAAACCGTTTAAATTTGTACTATTAAACTGTTTGAAAGTTCCAGTTAAAGCTTGAATTTGAAGCCGCGCAGTGTCTTCATCTTCACCTAAATATGCCAAGCGAATTTTAACTTGATAACCAAGCTTCGTGGCCTTTTCTTCAGCTTTCGAAATACGAGTTTTATCACGGTCGGATGGTTCTTTTTTAGCATTTTCTGAACCTTCTGGCGGTGTCCAAAGCGCTTCTAAAATTCGCAAAATATATTTCCAATCGATTTTAAAAGCTTTTTTGCCAGACTTAACTTTTTTCACCCATTCGTCTGACTTTTTATGCCAATCATCGGCAACTGGTCGTGCTAAAACCTGAATCCAAAGCTGGTCATTTGTTCCATCTAATTTTGCGAGCGTTCCAGTAATTCCTGCGAGTGGGTCAACTTCGAAACCGTCAAAAGTTTTAATTGGTAAGGCCTCGTTTTCAATCAAGTCAATTTCGGTTGAATAAATTACGTGTTTATTTTCGAGATTTTCTGCGTAGTCTTCTTTTGCCTCATAAATTTGAACTGTTGGATATTGCGAATAAATTTGCCCCTCCACAAAACTTTGCAAAGTTCTCGGCATCCAAACATAAAACCGAATTGCGCCATTAACGGATACAATTTCGAAACTTAAATGTTCCTGAACGCCATTGTTGTTTTTAAGCTCGGTTGGGTCTCGCAAAATTCCGTGCAAACTGGCAAGGAGTTGTTCGGCGGCAAGCTCAGATTTATCATTAGTTTTTGGAATCTCCAACGCTAAAAGAACGCTGTCGGTATTCATTACGGTTAATTTATCGATTTTTTTGTAATTTTGCCAAGTTAGAAAAGCTAAAATCGCCACGATTGTTAGCCAAACTAAAGGGTTAAATAAGATTGAAAAAAATGCCGTCATAGTGTTTAAATAATAGCATAAAACTGCAAAAAAATCAAGATGGTGGTTATGCTTTTTGGTTTTTCGAAAATAAAATCCGCCCAAATTTTTGAGCGAATTTTAGTTTTTAGGCGAGTTCAGCCAAAGTATAAGTTGCTTTTGCTACACGCTTGAATTCTTTTTTGCTTTGAAGGTTTAGTAGAACAGTTGTCTCTTTAACTTTGCGTTTTTCAAGTACGCGCTTTACGATTTCATCTCGGTAAAGTGGTTCGCCCGCCTCCTTAAGAACCGCTGTAATTATATCGGCTACAGTTCCACGTTTAAAGCCCCAAGTGTCGAGTGCATAAATTCCACGGCCAATCAAAACAAAACGTTTGTCTTTAATTAGTTCGTTATGAATTGCTTGAGTTGTAACCGCCTTTCGACTGAAATCACTCTTTCGAATTTCCTCGGCAATTTCTGAGAAATGCATTGGCTTTTTTTGGCTTTCTAAAATCACAAAAATTTTGTCGCGAATATTTTTAGGATTCACCGCTGGCCATTTTTCAAGACCCCAAAGACCTTTTAAGGTTGCAAGTAATTTTGAAACGCTGGCGATTGCACTAATTTGGCTTGGATGTTCATAGCTCAATTGCTCGTCTAACTGTTCCAAGGTTACTGGACTTTTATTCTTTTTGATGATATTGACAATTTCATCGATTGATTTTTTAATCTTCCGTTCATCGCCGTATTCTGCATTGGCGATTGCGCTGTTATATTTATCATTTTCCTGGACTAAAACTAATTTCGAACTAATTTCAGCAATAAATAAAAAGTTAAAAATTTGCTGATCACTCGACTCAGATTCAATAGTTTTTTCAACAAGATTTTTAGTTTTCGAAATTCGCCCAACTTCAGCAAGATTTCGAATTATAGTTTTTTCGATTTCAGCAAGATGCTCGATATTTCCCTTTTCGGCAGAAATTTTTAATCTAATGAGTGCGGCTTTTTCAAGCTGACGAACTCGCTCACGAGTAATATCAAGCCTTTCGCCAATTTGTTCGAGAGTTTCTTTTTGCTCACCAAGCCCAAAGCGGCGGTTGATAATTTCGCGTTCTCGCGGTTGGTCGATAACTTGCAAAGCGTTCGAAATAACCGTTTGAATCAACTGGATTTTTTCATTCTGAATCTGAGTTTCTTGTTCCATAATTCCCTTGATTAAAATTAATACTTTATAAAAACCAAGTATTATTTTTCAATAACACTTGAGTATTGTCAATACCATTTATCTCTTCTTTATTTATATTATACCACAAAATTGTAAAAAACAACAAAAAATGACATAAAAATTTATTTTTTAAACTTTTATGTCATTATGCTTGCGCTTATAATAAAATATTAACTACTATTTTTAAGATTTTTTCGTTTTCGAAACGGATTTTCTAGTATTTTTTGAAGCTGTTTTTCGTTTAGTCGATTTTCTAGTTGTAGTTTTTTTGCCAGATTTTCGAGATTTTGCAACTTCAATTAATTCACCGGCTTGTTTTTCAGTAATTTTTTCAATGTCTAAATCTTTTGGTAGAATTGCTTTAATTTCGTTATCGGTAATATATTTCCTTCCGAATCCACCTCGAGAAATTATGATTCCATTTTTAAATTTCTTTAAAATTCGCTTTTCATCGGCCTTCAGTTTTTCTTCGTAAAGCATTTGTGCCTCGGTTTCAGTAATTTCAAAAGGCGACATCGGCTTAATGCTCACAAAAGTGTTTTCGATTTTAATATAAGGACCATATTGACCAATATTAGCGGTAATTTCTTTACCATCCTCAGTTTTGCCAACTTTTCGTGGCAAAAGAAACATTTTTAAAGCACTTTCGAGCGAGATAGTTTCGATTTTTTCGCCAGCTGGCATCGGTGCGAATTTAACTTCTTCGCCCTCAATTTTATTATCGCCAAGCTGAATCATTGGGCCAAAACGGCCAAATCGTGCAAAAACTTTTCTTCCAGTTTTTGGGTCAACTCCAATTTCGCGAGCGGGGGCTACAGCATTGCGATCAATTTCGCCTGAATCCATAATTAATTTATGAAATGGTTTGTAAAAATCGTCAAGCACTTCAAGACGATCTTCTTCGCCTAAAGCAATTTTGTCGAAGTCGTTCTCGAGGTTTGCTGTCCAGCCATAATCAACAACTTGATTAAAATAATCGTTTAGGAAATCACTTAAAACCTCGCCACTAGCAGTTGGTAGTAGTTTTCCTTTGGTTGAACCGGTTTTTTCTTGGATAACTTCGCGGTTAATTTGGTTTTTCGAAAGTGAAATTTGAATCACGTCGCGTGGATTTCCTTCACCCTCACCCTTTGTGGCGTAACCACGAGCTTGAATTGTATCTAAAATTGTAGCATACGTTGATGGGCGGCCAATTCCGAGATCTTCGAGTTTTTTAACGAGCGAACCTTCGGTATAACGTGCTGGTGGACGCGAGAAGACTTCTTTTGCCATAATTTCATTAAAATTCAAATTGTCACCATTTGTAAGTTCTGGCAAGAATTCATCTTTCTTTCCGTTTGAATAAACTTTCAAAAATCCGTCAAAAACAACCACTTCGCCTTTAGCTTCAAAATAATTTTCTTTACCAGAAATTTCAATTTTGATATTGGTTTTTTCAATTTGCGCTGGCTTCATTTGGCTAGCAAGTGTTCGGTTTCGAATCAGCGTATAAATCTTTTGTAAATCTTGGCTGGTTGAAACTTTTTCATTCGCTATTACAGTTGGCCGAATTGCTTCGTGCGCTTCTTGCGCTGCGGCCGATTTCGTGGCGAAATTGCGTGCTTTGTGATATTTTTCGCCAAAGGTTTTCTTGATAAATTCTTCGCTGGATTTAATTGCGAATCCACTCAAATTTACGCTGTCGGTTCGCATGTAGGTAATTTTACCAGATTGATAGAGCTTTTGTGCAGCAGCCATGGTGCTTTTGGCTGAAAATCCAAGCCGTGCGTTAGCTTCTTGCTGAAGAGTTGAGGTCGTGAACGGCGCGCTTGGGTTGCGGGTGCCAGGAGTTTTCGAAATGTTTGCAACTTTAAAGTTTGCCGTTTTTAGTCTTTCGAGAAAATCAGTTGCGGCTTTTTCGGTTTCAAATTTTTTATTAAGTTCAGCTTTTAGGATCTCACCAGAATTTGGCACAATAAATTCCCCAGTAATTTTAAACGAACTTTTTGTGCCAAATTTTTCAATTTCACGCTCTCGCTCCACGAGTAATCTAACTGCTGGGCTCTGCACGCGACCAGCACTCTTACCACCAGGAACTTTTCGCCACACAACAGGGCTTAAATCAAAACCAACCAGCCAGTCTAAAGTTTGGCGAGTTTGTTGAGCTTCGACCATTTTCATGTCAATTTTTCGTGGATTTTTAATTGCTTCTTCAATTGCATTTTTAGTAATTTCATGAAAAACAATTCGCTTGGTTGTTTTTGGATTTAATTTTAAAACCTCGCAAAGGTGCCACGCAATCGCTTCTCCTTCGCGGTCTTCATCGGTTGCAAGCCAAACTTCGTCGGCGGATTTAACGGCTTTTCGAAGTTCTGTGACAACTTTTTTCTTGCCAGGGTCAACTTCAAAAGTAATTTTATATTTATTTTTTGTTTCTATTGGTCGCCCACCGTCTTTATTTTTTTTGGCAATCTGGCGAATATGCCCAACACTGGACATCACTGTAAAATCTTTGCCAAGATATTTTTCAATAGTTTTGGCCTTGGCGGGGCTCTCTACGATTACTAAATTCTTCATAAGCTTAATTTATTTTAACATTTTCAAAGTTTTTCTGCAAATTTTAAAATTATAATTTTTGATAGAATTCCAGATTTTTTATAAAGAAAATTGTTTTTTAATTAAAAATAAAAATATAAGTTAATTGCAATTCTTCCACACGCCTAACCAGAAACGATTAAAAGTTGTTTTTGAATTTTTAAGCATAACTAATTTGGTTTGAAATCTGCTGCAAAATCTGTTATAATCAAGCTTATGAAAATTGCAATTGCATCTGATTTATTCTGGCCGATGATTAATGGAATTTCGGTCTTTTCGAAAAATTTAGCCGAGCAAATGACGGCTCGTGGCCACGAAGTTGTGGTTTTTGCGCCAAGCCAAACTGGTGAATATTATATCGAAGAAACTGATGGCTATCGTGTGGTTCGTTTAAGTTCGACCAACTTCCCTTTTTACCCAAATCAAACCGAAACTCTGCCTGAGCCTCGCAAAATTGCTGGTGGCCGAATTACCATTCCACGAATTTATCTTCATAATGGCTATCGACTTTCACTTTTGCCAATCCGTGAAATCCGCAAATTTTGCAAAGAAAATAATTTTATGCCAGATGTTTCACATATTCAATTGCAACTTTTTGTTGGTCAAGCAATGATTGATTTTTCACGAAAACATAACATTTCAGTGGTAATCACCAATCATTCTAGCCCTGAGAACTTATTTGATAATTTAAAAATGCTTGCGCCATTATCGCCGATTATTAATCGAACAGTTTTACTTTATACTAAACGCTTTGCACTTCAAGCAGATTATGCTACGATGCCAACTCAGCAAGCAATTGAAAGGCATTTTCGAAATCCAGAAAAAGCTAAAATGCCAATCGAGGCTGTTTCGAATGGTATTGACCTAAGTCGATTTACTCCCGAAAAACCACCAAAGGAATTTTTTGAAAAATTTGATTTAGTTCAAAATTCACCGATTGTAATGAATATTGGTCGTGTTGACGCCGAAAAGCACATTTCGACATTGATTTTAGCATTTAATGAAGTGTTAAAAAACAACAAAAAAGCTCAGCTCGTGATTGTTGGTGATGGCACTGATCGTCCGAATCTTGAAAATTTGGTTTATAAACTGGGAATTTCAAAAAATGTGCGCTTTATGGGCACGCAACTTGGTGAAGATTTGGTGAATTTTCACCGTGCAGCTAGTGTGTTTGTCTCAGCAAGCCCAACTGAAACTCAAGGAATTGTTTTTCTCGAAGCCGCAGCCTGCGGTAAACCCGTGATTGGCGTTGATGTTGGTGCAGTTAAAGAAATTTGCCAAGATGGCGTGAATGGTTTTTTGTGTGAAACTGATAATATTGAACAAATTGCTGAAAGCATTTCGAAGATTTTAAATGATAAAAAGCTTGCGGCAGATTTTTCAAAAAATGGGCTCGAAATTATCAAAAAACATGATTTGAATTTTACAATTTCGAAATTTGAAGAAATTTATAATTTTGTGATCGAAAAGAAAAAACAAGAACCGCGAAATTGGTTCGAAAAACTCTCGCGAAAATTAAAGAAATAATATGATTCTTAGTGTAGAAATTACTGAAAAATCTTTTGGCAACAAACAGCTTCTTCAGAATGTAAAATTTAGCAT
>CAUROE010000016.1:0-11738 GCA_963526465.1 uncultured Saccharimonas sp. (SeqCode) | reverse complement strand
AAGTGGTACGCGAGCTGGGTTCAGAACGTCGTGAGACAGTTCGGTTTATATCCGGCATGGACGTAAGGATTCTTGAGGAGATTTGTCTCTAGTACGAGAGGACCGAGATGAACGAACCTCTGGTGTATCGATTGTGGCCACCTGCTGCAGTGTCGAGTAGCTATGTTCGGTTAAGATAAGCGCTGAAAGCATATTAAGCGCGAAACTGACTCCAAGATTAGGAATCCCATGAGGACACAGAAAGATGATCTGTTTGATAGGCGCAAGGTGTAAACCTGGTAACAGGCTAGCCGAAGCGTACTAATAGTCCAATCGCCTTTTTATGTCCATATTCACTAAAATAATCTTGTATTATTGGCGTGAATGTGGTAGACTTAACTAGTGTTTGGTGATTATCAAAGATAATCGCTAGTCAATCTAAAATCTTGGCATTACCAAAATGATACCAAGGACATCGAAATGAGGTTTTGGCTCACCGCTTAGGAATTTGTGGCGAGTTGAAGCGCAAAACCTTTTTTCGGTGCCCATGGCGCTGGGGAAACACCTGTTCTCATTCCGAACACAGAAGTTAAGCCCAGTAGCGGCGAGCATACTACGAAAGTGGGAAAATAGCACGGTGCCGAATTATAAAAAACTCCTCCTAGTCGGTGGAGTTTTTTCGTATTTTTTAAAGATTGTCCTTGACTTTGTAAGAAAAAAATGATATAATACGGTTTATGGAAAGATTTAATAGTAAAATAGAAAAAGAAAATAATAATGAATATTCAAAAGAAGCCTTTGATGAGGCTGTAAAAGCACTCGGGTCAAGATTTCATGAAGACTGGCGTAAAACTCGTTTAAATGATGATGGTACTTTTGAGCCACGGTTAAAAACTACTAAAGATCAATGATGGATTTCCGCTCACGGAACTAATGAAGTAGATATTGCTAATTCAACCTATGATGAACTTCCTGAGGACTGGAAAGGTGAGAATAAAGCCGCTGCAGAGGTTATTGCTAATATTTTCAATGAATATAGCGGCGATATTGAGCTAGAAATCCAATTATTCGATCGCAAGTTGGTAATAAAGTGCACGATGCCTGGCTCGAGAGAAATGGTGAATGGGCACCAGAAGAGCAGAAGTTACCATTTGATGAACTTTCTATTGAAGAACAAGAAAAAGACCTTGAACAAATTCGAATAGCGAAGGAAGTTTTTGGAAGTTTAATTATTAACCATAAACTATAAAATGCTAAAAATAGCCTTTCGGGGCTATTTTTTAATGATTTAAAGAAATCTTAGTAAATAATTTAATATCGAAAAGTTTCTTACACCTCTCAATAAGAGTTTTAAACAGCGTTAAGTACTTCAGAATAACCCAGAAATTATAAAACTTATAATAAAATAAAAAGCTCTTATGTAAATATTGACAAAAAGCATAAGTTGTGCTATAATTAAAACATAATCAAAAATAGATTAGATTTTAATAAAACAAAGGAGATTAAATGGCCGGAACAAAGGCAGGCGGCGCAAAGGCAGCTGCAACTAATAAAGCAAAATATGGAAAAGATTTTTATTCACGAATTGGGCAAAAAGGCGGTAAAAATGGAACAACTGGTGGATTTGCCGCAAACCGTGAACTTGCAAAAATCGCAGGACAAAAGGGTGGTCGAATTAGCCGTCGTGGCCCAGCTACAACAAAGATTCCAATGACCGAAGAGTCTGAAGAATCAAAAATTGAAGTTCGTGTAGCTTAAAAAGGTATACAAATAAAATCACGCTTTCGAAATATTGCGTGATTTTATTTTATTTTTCGCCGCAAACTTTTAAAACGAGAATCATTATTTTGCCAAATAGTTCCGCAAGCAGGGCATTTATACGTTAAATCTTTTTGTTGAAAACCATTTAGTTTGCATTTTGGGCAGAGGCTTCTTTTATGTAGCCAATCTCGGTAAGTGTCAAGCTTACTCTCAGCTAAATTTGAACTAAAACAAAACCCATATTGACTTGTAAGGTTATTCCGAACGAGTTCCCAAGCTTCAGACTCCATCTTAAGGAGTTCAACATCAAGCCAAAAATCTTCGTGACTAAGTAACGCATGAGCTAATTCATGCAAAATTAATAGATGAAAATTTGAAGATTCTGGTTCGAAAAAAATTGTATTTTCTTTCTTTGACCAATAGAAATCATCACTTTCTTCGAAATTGAATTGAGGAAAGTCTTTGCGCAATTTTTCAACAAATTCTAAATTCATTAAAAATTCAACGCCTCTTTTGCAGATTCAAAACAGCCATAAATTACTGCTTCGCGCGGTTTTTGAGCTTGAATAATTTTTGGGCAAGAAATTCCTTCGGGCAGGTTTTCGCGAACAATTTGTTCTAGAAAAAGATCGAATTTTTTGAAATTTTCACCAAGACTACCACCAATAATAATTAACTCTGGCTGAATTACTGGGATTATCACTAAAAATCCGCGCGAAATTCTATCGGCAATATTTTGCCATTGTCGTGGTTTTGAAATCTCGTTCGCATATTTACCATAAACATTAAAAATTGCCCGCGCGCTCGCAAATTCTTCCCATTCTCGCACTCGGCCATCAAATTCAATTGGGATTCGCCCAATTTCGCTATTTTTTAGGCCTTGGTTAATTTTTCCATCTGTCATTATGCCTGAACCAATTCCCGTTGAAAGTGTAACATAAAGAATATTTTGAGCTTTATTTTTGAACTTTTTACTTTCAAAAAGTCCAGCAAGATTGGCGTCGTTTTCAACTAAAATTTTAATATTTGGAAATATTTTTGAAAGTTCAGCTTTTACATTAAAATTCTGCCAGCGTAAATTTTTTGCCCACAAAATTATGCCGTTTTCAATAATTCCAGGTTCGGCACAAGAAATTGCTTGGATTTCACCCGCTTTTAGTTGTTTAGAAAATTCTTTTTTAATAACTTTTTCAATAATTTCAAGATATTTTTGCTGAGATTTTGGCGTTTGAAATTCGAAAGATTTTAAAAGTTTGCCTTCTTTTGAAAATCCCGCCAATAAAGTTTTTGTTCCACCCGTATCAATTGCAATAATCATAACTCTATTTTACGATGAAAAAAATAAAAATTCAACCTTTTAAAACGCTTGATTTTTTTAGTTCAAAATGTTAAAATGGTAGCAATCTATTGGGCAGGTTAATTTTAGCTATGTTCAAAGAAATACAATTAAGGAAGGAGTCTTAAAGACTAATGGCAACAGCCAAAAAAATAACAATGGACGAATTGTTGGCGTCTGCTCCAGAGAGCGCAAACCAACTAAACCAAGGTGAAACTGTTGAAGGAACAATTCTTTCAGTTCGCAAACACGAGATTTTAATTGACTTAGGAGCGAAAGGTGTTGGATTTGTTCCTCGCCGAGAAGCTGGTCATTCAAAAAACCTTGTTGAAGGTGAAACAGTAACAGCAAGCGTTGTTGATACTGAAATGGACAACGGAATGTCGTTACTTTCTCTTCGAAAAGCTGCAAAAGATCGCGGTTGGGAAGAAGTTATCGAAAAAATGGAAAAAGGCGAAATTATCGAAATTATTCCATTTGACGCTAATCGAGGTGGTTTGCTAGTTGAATATGAAGGAATTCGTGGATTCTTGCCCGTTTCTCAACTTTCAGCAGAACACTACCCACGCGTTGGTGCAAGCGACAAAGATGAGATTTTGAGCCGATTGAATGCGCTTATTGATAAGCCAATCAATGTTCGAATTCTTGATGCAGACCGCAAAACTAATAAACTTATCTTTAGTGAAAAAGAAGCTATCAAAGACGGCTTAAATGAACGATTTGATAGCTTGAAAATTGGAGATGAAGTTGAAGGTGTTGCAACTGGCGTTGTAGATTTTGGCGTTTTTGTAAATATTGAAGGAATTGAAGGTTTGGTCCACATTTCTGAAATTTCTTGGGAACGCGTAAATAATCCAAAAGATTATGTAAAAATCGGTGATACAATTAAGGCAAAAATTATCGCAATCGATAAAGATCGCCTAAGCCTTTCAATGAAACAACTAACTGAAGACCCTTGGCTTTCAGAGGTTGAGCAATTTAAAAAAGGTTCAAGTGTTGAAGGAACTGTAACACGAATTACGCCATTTGGTGCTTTCGTAAAAATCAGCCCAGCAATTGAAGCTCTTGTTCATGTTTCAGAACTTGGCAAAGGAAACGATATTAACCCAGAAAATATCTTTACTCTAAATGAGCGTAAAGAATTTGTAGTTATTGATATCGATAAAGAGAATCGAAAAATTTCTCTTAGCCTTGCAAAATAATTCAAAATTATTCTTGCGCTGAATAGTCGGAAATCGGTTTTAAAATCGGTTTCCGAACTTCAGCTTAAGAAAAATAAAAAACCAGAGGAGGTTGTATGAGTCAGAAGAAAATCGTAAATATCACAGATTCAATTACTGTTGATGAGCTAGCTGGAGCTTTAAATCTCCCTGTTACAACTTTGATTGGTGAGCTTTTTAAGAATGGAATCGTTGCAACTATTAATCAACGAATTGATTTCGAAACTGCTGTAATTGTGGTTGAAGAGCTTGGTTTAAAAGATGTTGAACTTAAGAAAAAAGCAAAAGCCGATGTCGTAACTTCTCGATTGCAAAAAATGCATGAAGTTTCTGAAAATGCAAAACCTCGGCCACCAATTGTGGCGGTGATGGGGCATGTTGACCATGGAAAAACTACACTTCTTGATACGATTCTCGGTACAAAAACTGTTTCTGGTGAGGCTGGCGGAATTACTCAGCATATTTCAGCCTATCAAACTGAAAGAAAAGGCCGAAAAATTACACTTCTTGATACGCCAGGACATGAGGCTTTTGCGGCACTCCGCCAACACGGAGCCACTTTGACTGACGTTGTAATTATCGTTGTTGCGGCCGATGACGGTGTTAAACCTCAAACTGTTGAAGCAATTAGATTTGCTCAAAATGCCAACGCAAAAATTGTTGTTGCAATCAATAAAATGGATAAAGACACTGCAAATAAAGATCGCGTAATGGCAGAGCTTTCTGAACGTGGATTGATGCCAGAAGAATGGGGCGGTGATGTTACTATGGTACCAATCTCGGCGAAAAATGGTGACGGGATCGATGACCTTCTTGATATGGTTATTTTAACTGCTGATTTAGAGGAGTTGCGCGCTGATATTGATATTCCTGCTGAAGGTTTGGTGATTGAATCGCATATGGAGGTTGGTAAAGGTTCAGTTGTTTCTCTTCTTGTTGAGCATGGAGATTTAAAACAAGGTGGATTTTTAGTTGCTGGAACAACTTACGCAAAAGTTCGAACCCTTCAAGATTATAAGGGGAGAGCTCTTAAATCTGCAGGTCCTTCAACTCCCGTAACTGTAACTGGCTTCAAAGAGCTACCGCAATTTGGTGATGTTTTTAAGGTGGTAAAGAATGAGAAAGAGGCTCGAAATCTTGCTCAAAAAGCTAAAATTGAGGCTGCTCAAAATGCTGCAACCGCCAACGTTACTGGTGCAGATTTATTAAAAATGATGAACCAGAAACATGATGCTGAAGATTTCAATATCGTAATTAAGGCCGATGTTCAAGGTTCGCTTACATCTGTATCGGATAGTTTACGTTTGATTGAAACTGGTGGTGAAGTTAATCTAAATGTTGTAAGTAGCGGAATCGGAAATATTACTGAGAACGACATTCACTTAGCTGCTGCTGGCGAAAAAACAATTATTTATGGATTTAACGTTGAACTTCCACCCGCAATCAAAAAAATTGCTACTCGTGACCGCGTTGAAGTTCGAATTTATAAAGTTATCTATGAGCTTCTTGACGATGCTCGTGCTGAAATGGAAAAACTTCTTGCGCCAGAAGTTGTTGAAACTGAAATTGGATCGCTGGAAGTTAAAGGTGTTTTCCGTACGATGAAAGAAGAAATTATTGCTGGCGGTGAAGTTAAGTCAGGCCGTGTTTACGCTGGATTACTTGCTCGTGTAATTCGAAAGAAAGAGCAAATTGCTGAAGTTGAAGTTTCGCATGTTCAGCGCCAGCAACAAGAAGCGAAAGATGTTATTGAAGGTGAAATGTGTGGTCTTTCGTTGAAAACTAAAAAGAAAATCCAGCTTGAAGTTGGCGACAAACTTGAATTCTTTACCCGTGAAGTTGTTGCTCGTAAACTTAAAGACTAGATAATATAATAAAATAATTTGAAAAAACATTTTGCTTGTGCTAAAATAGAAATAACTAAACAAGGAAAAAAAGAGAATGTTTCAATTAGACGACAAATTTTTTGAAGGAATTGGCATTGAACGAATGTCTCCGCAAGAAGCAGCAGTTTTTAAACAACATGTTCAGGAAGAACTTGAAACTCGCGTTGGCGAGCGCATAACAGATGGATTTTCGAATGAAAAGCTTGA
Source organism: uncultured Saccharimonas sp. (SeqCode) (assembly GCA_963526465.1). Classification (GTDB taxonomy): domain Bacteria; phylum Patescibacteriota; class Saccharimonadia; order Saccharimonadales; family Saccharimonadaceae; genus Nanogingivalis. The sequence goes on along the minus strand of CAUROE010000016.1, from coordinate 5,349 downwards.
AGAGTTTGAAAAAATTATCGACGACGCTCCGGGGTTTGTAGATAATTGGCTAATGATCAATGTGCCAGATTTTCGAAACGACCGTGCGTTTATAGCACTCACTCAACAAAATGGTGGGCAAGAAAATAGCCAAACAATTGCAGAATTTGCTTCAATGAAATGGCTTGAAATCAACCGTCCAGATTTTAATCAAATCACAACAATCGTAATGAAGGAAATGCAAGACGAACTTAAAGCTAATATTGATAAAATTTTTAGCTAGAATTCAAAAAACCGTGCAACTAAACACGGTTTTTTCTTTGTAAAATTATTTCAAATAGCCGTTTATAAAGCTCTGCGCAGTTGTTTCTTTGCCGTTCGGCGTAAGAAGCGTTTTTATTTCTAGAAACTCTCCATCCGCAAATTCAAGCGTTAAAGGTGATTTTTTTGGGTTAGAGTTTACCACTTTCGCAGTTTTAATAACTACTAAATAGTCATCAATTTGAATCTTACTTTTTGGAAAGATTTCGAAAGCTCGAATTTGTTGTTCTGCTTGCTTTGCGGTTTGATTTTCTGGATTTAGAATTGAATCACTTTTTTTAAGGAGTTGGCAATATTCGGCTTGTGAATTATCTTGTTTTTCACCTTTTAACTCACCAGAAATAATCTTTGGTAAATCTCGAACCAACATTTCAGCGCCAATCTTACCGCAAATTTCATAAAGCTCACTGGCAGTTTCTGTTTTCGAAAGTTTAATTTCTTCTTGCGAATAAACATCGCCATCATCCATTTCTTTTGATAGTTTCATTAGTGAAATGCCAGTTTTTGTATCACCATTTAAAATTGCACTCTCAATTGGGCTTGGCCCGCGGTATTTTGGCAAAAGAGAAGGGTGAATGTTCACTATTGCGGGTGTGAACAAATCAATAATTTTTTGCGGAATAATTCGCCCAAACGAAACTAAAACGCCCACTGGATTTTTAAAATTCTGTACAAATTCGATAATTTCATCCATTTTTTGCGGTTGAAGAACAGGGATTTTAAACTTTTCGCCAATTTTCTTAACTTTTGGCGATTGAAGTTTTTGGCCGCGACCTTTTTTGGAATCTGGTTTAGTGATAATTCCAGTAACTTCGAAACCTTCATCAATAAGTTTTTGAAGTGAAACGGCCGAAAAATCTTCTGTACCAAAGAAAATTATAGGATTTTTCACCTATAAATCCTCCCATAAATCAGAGTTATTTTCGATATCTTTCTCGTAGTCTAATGGCTGTAATTCACCATCTTCATCTAAACGATAAAATGCGTCTTTTTTGTCGCGAATGTGGTCGATAAAGAGAACACCGTTTGTATGATCAATCTCATGCTGAAGAACGCGGGCAAGAAAATCTTCAGCCTTAATTCGAACTTCATTTCCATAAATATCAAGCGCTTTAACGCGAATTTTTGAAGCTCGCGGAACTTTGCCATAAATTCCTTTAATTGAAAGGCAACCTTCGAAATCTTCAACGGTTTTTCCTTCAAATTTTGTAATCTCAGGATTTATTAAAGCGGTAAATTCTTTGTTATTTTTATCATCTAAATCACTTCGAACAATAATGATTTTATAGAGTTTGTTAATTTGTGGTGCAGCAATTGCAGCCGAAATTTCGTGCGGGTGGGCATTTTCCCAATCGAGGCTAGCATCAATCATATCTTGCACAATTTGACGAACTTCATCTGTAATAACATGCACACGTTCGCATTTTTTGCGCAGATTTTGGTTAGGTAAGGTTATGATATCTTCTTTTTTCATTAAGCTCTATTATAACATTTTTAGTGTAAAAAAGCTACAAAATCATTGATTTTTAGGTTTGATTATGGTAAAATCTAATACTCGAAGAAAGTAGTCTCAAGGTTAACGAGCTATATAGCTCGTTTTTATTTTAAAGAGAAAGGTTAATTTTGAATATATATAAATCTTATAAATATTGGGAAGTTCTGCATTTATATGAACACATTATCGTGGATGGATTCCGGCGAAGAATGCATGAAGGAGGATGGGTTTATTTTGAGGACTATTCGGTATTAGGCTTCACTTGGCATAATAGCGGGATTACTGAAATATCTTTAAAGTCGAAAAATGAAAATATATATTCAGAATTTGAAAAATTTATGGATCAAAACTTGCAGATTGAAGATTGGGAAATTGAAAAATATGCTAATCAAATTTTTGCGGAAGAGCAATCTTGGCGATTTGATGATGATTTTGACTTGAATAAAATTCGCAAAATGTTGAATGAAATTCATGCTTCGAAATATTTTTTCGAAAAGCCAATTTTAAGATTTAAACCTCACGAAACGAGCGCATTTTCTTCGCAATATCTTTCGAAGCCGAGAAATCGGCGCGATATTTTGCGAATTTCGGTTGAATCTGAAAATGCTAAAACCTGTGATTTTTTGCTTGAAAATCTTTCACGATTCATTGGTTTTAGTTTTGGTTTTTATCACTTTAAAAATCGGGATTTCAAGAATTTTCGAACGGGATATTTTTCAATTGGAACTTATTCGCACCGTGATGTTTTACGTGATTTCGACGAGCGGATTTTGGATGAAATTTCAGATTTTTTGCGTGAAGATTTTTCGAAAACAGTAAAGAGTAAATATTTTGAAAAGTCGAAAGTTATAATTCGTTTTAACCAGCGAAAAGAAACACTAAATCTAGATATTTTAAAAAACTCTTGACGACATACGTATATCTGCACTACAATTAGGAGCAGAAGTTTCGATTAGTGTTTTACTAGGAGGCAAATATGGACGAAATAACTGCAAATATAGAAAAGGAGTTTGGCATAGAGTTAGGTCCTGTGATAGATAGGTATTTTGACAGAGATATGCTTGACCAAAGTATATATTTTTTTGAAAAATATGCTTTAGCCATTACTGATTATTTTAGCGGAGACGGATTTATCTTTGCTCTTTAAAGTATAAGGAGTCATTCCATGAAAGAAATTACAGATTTTTTAGATCTAATAAAACCAAAAAATGACAGGGAAATGTTTTCTGCATTAATTTATCTTGCGTTGATATTTTTCGAAACGGATAATTATGAAGGTATAGAATATCTTGCAAAAGATTATTGCGGGCGAATGATTTCTGAAGGGCAAGGATTTTCTAGTTCTGATAATAAATTTTCGCCAAGCGTGGTAGAATTTGGTGAGCTAACTAGCTTTATGCTTGAAGATATCGAAAAGATAAAATCTGGTAAAATTACAAAGAATGAAGCGAGAAAAGCTATTTTATACTATCTAAAGAATTATATTTTTAACACTTCGAAAAAAGATAATTAAATCAATCCTGGCGGGTCTAAATCAACTTGCCACTGTGGCTTGCCTTGGAATTCGCGTGCAATCTCCAAAAGCGGTGCGCGTTTTTTACTTTTTATAACAATTTGCCAGCGATAAGTTTCGCCGATTCGTTCATAAAAAGCTGGCGTTGGGCCAAAAATTTGAATATCTTTCGAAAACTTTTTACGAATTTCGTGTGCTTCTTTTTGTGAGTTTCGCACGGCTGAAATTTCAGTTTTATAAACGCAAGTTAATTTTAGTAAATAAACAAATGGTGGATAATTCTGTTTTTGGCGATTTTTAATTTCGAAATCATAAAAGCCGGCGTAATCTTGCTTTAAACCAAATTGAATTGATGGGGCTTCAGGCTGATAAGTTTGAATAATCACATTCGACTCATTCGAGTGCCGCCCAACTCGCCCGATAACTTGTGAAATAAGCTGGAAATTTCGCTCGCTTGAAGTGAAATCTGGCAAAGCCAAACCAGCGTCTGCCTGAACCACACAGACAGTTTTTAAATTTGGCAAATCCAAACCCTTAGCAATAACTTGCGTGCCAATAATAATATCAATTTCACCGTTTCGAATTTGATGGTAAAGCTTTTCGACAGTTTCATTTTTGTTACTGTCGGCATCAAATCGCGCAATTTTTTTGTTTGGAAAAAGCTTGCGAATCTCTTCTTCGATTGCTTTTGTGCCAATACCTTTATGAATGATTTCTGGTTCTCCGCAATCTGGGCAAGAAGTTGGTGGCCTTTCTTTATGCCCACAAATATGGCAAACTAGTTGAAATTTATCTGTATGCAAAGTGAGCGGAATGAGACAATTCGGGCAAAGTGCTGTCCAACCGCAATTATGGCAAAGTGTTACGCTCGCTGAACCACGGCGGTTATGATAAATCAAAACTTGTTTATTTTCATTTAAGGTTTGATTCATTTCGGTAAGCATTTTTTTTGAAAAGAATCGGTGTGATTTTGAATCTTTTTTGGTTAAATCTATTAGTTCAATTTTTGGTGGTTTGGCTTCTTTTTTGGCAAGTTCAGTTAGTTTTATGATTTCATTTCCACCGTTTTTTGCTGAAATTTCTGCCAGAAAATAATCTTCAACAAGCGGCGTTGCTGAACCAAAAATCGCTTTAAAATTAAATTTCGAAGCCAAAAAACTGCTTGCTCGTAATGCAGAATATTTTGGTGTTTGATCTTGTTTAAAACTTGGCTCATGACATTCATCAATTACAATTAAACCTAAATTTCGAACTGGCGCAAAAAGTGCAGAGCGAGCCCCAATAATAATTTGCGGGTTTTCGTCGTGCAAAATTTTTAACCAAGTTTTATGGCGTTCTGATTCGGTTTGGTGTGAATGAATAATCTTAATATTTTCAAAATGCTTTTCAAAATTAGAAACTAATTGTGAAGTTAAAGCAATTTCTGGCACTAAAATTATTACCGATTTTTGATTTTGTAAAGTTTTTTTTGCTTGGTTAATATAAATTGAAGTTTTTCCAGAACCTGTAATTCCGTGCAAAAGGATTGTTCCTGAATTTATTCTATCAAGTTTATTGATAGCTTTTTCTTGTTGAGCTGTGTATAAAAAATTTGAACAACTAGTTTGTTTTTCATCTGTTATTTTATTTTTTTCAGTTTTCGAAAAACGCCGATTTTTATTAACACCATTTGGTAAAATTCCGCTCAAAACTTGTGAGAGCGGAGTGCCATAATATTCTTTCATCCATTTTGAAAGCTGAATTAAATGCTCAGGGATTGCTATTTTTTCTATAATTTTTGTAATTTCACGAGTCTCAAAATCTGGCTTTTGAACTTCTCGCCAAACTATGCCAGTCATACTTTTTTTGCCAACAGGAACTTCGACGATCTGGCCAATTTTAAGTTTATCTTTTGAAGCATAAGTAAAAACTTCGCTATTTGAGCGAACAATTTTTGTTGGGGCAACTTCAAAATAGAATTCCATATATTTTATTTTACATCAAAAATAGCGAAAAATAAAATATTTTTATGCTAAAATAAGCCTTGCGAAAATATCGAAAA
>CAUROE010000015.1:0-11836 GCA_963526465.1 uncultured Saccharimonas sp. (SeqCode) | reverse complement strand
GTTTAAAGCGAGTCCTGTAGGCTCGCTTTTTAGAGTTCCCCGATAAAACGGTAGTGAAGCTCAATCTTTACTTGACGCTTCTTGCCTCGCCCAATCGGTTGATGAAGGACGATTTTATCGACAAGCTCGTTTACGATTTGCGGAGTTAGTTGTTCAATAGTGGTATAGTTTCGAATCGTTTAGAGAAACCTTTCGATGTTATCTGCCGATTTAACCACCTCAGAAAGTTGGGTCTGCTTTTCCATCACTTGAGTTTTTAAAATCGCTTGTTCTGCCTCAAAACCCTCGCTGAGTTTCGAAAATCTTTCGTCACTAATATCACCCAAGAGTTGCTTTTAATAGAGCTTTTGAATGATGGTGTCTAGTTCTGCTATACGCGTTGGTCGGCTTTGGTGAGTTCTTTCCGTAGACTAGCTTGATATTCATTTTCTTTGACATCATAGCGTTCTTTCATGGTTTCGAAGTAATACGTTTTATTGGCTTGACGTAATTTTTCCATCTTGATATACCTCCATAAATTTATTTGTGGTGACATGATAACTCTCTTGGGTGGAAGAGTCAAGTAAATTTTTAGATTCAAAAATAGCACGCTAGCTGGCGTGCTAAAATTTAGGTTATAGAGTTTGATGTATTTAGTCTTAATGATGTATTGGTTTGGACTGCTGGGGGAGGTGTGTTATAATTAGTATAAAATACGAGAAAGGAATTTATGAAATTTTTTGAAAAAGAGATTTATTTATTTTGTATATTATTTTAACCATTACTCTTCTTATTGGGTTAGTTGCAAATAGCATCGTTCTTGGGATTTTTTATAGCGATTATCTTAAAAATTTCGATGGTCAACAAAAAATTGAAAAAAATTATCAAGATAGAATTAAATCACTCGAGAAAAAGCTCAACCTTAAATATTCACCAAACGAAAACGGAGAATATTCACATAAATCACAAAGCGAACCCTAAACAAGGTTCGCTTTTTATGATAAAATAGGAGAATGAACGACTTTCAAAAGATTTTCGAAAAAAATTACAAAATGTTAAATGCAGAGCAGAAAGAAGCAGTCGACACAATTGATGGGCCAGTTTTAGTGATTGCCGGGCCGGGGACAGGAAAAACTCAATTGCTTTCAACCCGAATTGCTAATATTTTGCAAAAAACCGACACAGCTCCAGAGAATATCCTTGCAATGACCTTTACTGAAGCTGGAGCCTCGAATATGCGCGAGCGACTTTCGCGTTTTATTGGTACGGATTCTTTTAAAGTTGGCATTTTCACTTATCACGGTTTCGCAAATGAAATTATTCAAAATTATCGCGAATATTTTACAGATAAAAATCTTAACGAGGCTGCCGATGAATTAATCACAAAAGAAATTATAACAAAAATATCAAATGAATTGCCGAATTCTTCAAAACTCAAAAAAATCCCTATTTTGAACATCGCCTCAACGATAAAAGAAATGAAAAATGCTTATATTTCGCCAGATGATTTGCGAAAAGTTGCGAAGGCAAATATTTCTGAGCAAGAATTTTTTAACGAGAGCATCAAAGGATTACGCGTTAACGGGCGAACTTTTGCACAGGTTCAGCCGTTTTATTCAGCAATTCGCGATAATTTAAAAAAATCAATTTCAAAAGATTTAAACAATACAAAGTTTAAAAGTAATCTGTATTTTTATTTCGAAAAATTAAATGAAGCTTATCTTGAGGCAGAAGAAACTGGAAAATCAAAACCGTTAACAGATTGGAAGAACACTTTTCTTAGTTTAAAAGATTTCGAAGATAATTTTCAAATCAGCGATACTTACGCAAATAAAAAACTACTTGAATTTGCTGATTTTTATGGAAAATTCAATAATGAAATGAAAAATCGTGGACTTTATGATTTTAATGATATGATTCTGGAAGTTATCGAAACACTTGAAAACAACGATGATTTTCGGTTTACACTTCAAGAAAAATATCAATATTTATTATTAGACGAATATCAAGACACTAATGATTCGCAGGCGAAAATTATTGAACTGCTCACAAACAATCCTGTTATGGAGGGTAAGCCAAATGTCTTGGCGGTGGGCGACGATGACCAAGCAATTATGGCTTTTCAAGGCGCAAGCAAGTCGAACATGATCGATTTTTACAATCGTTTTGGCGAAAACACAAAAGTCATCAACTTAACTAAAAATTACCGCTCGCACGGCGATATTTTGACTGCTTCAAAAAATGTTGCAAATACGATTTCAGGGCGATTAACTAAAAACTTGCCCATTAAAATTGAGAAAGATATTTCAGCGGAAGGGAATTTCATCGACCGAAAAATTCAGCTTGAACGAACGAATTTCGAAAGTCAAATCGCAGAATTTTCTTGGGTTGCAGAAAAAATTTCTAATTTAATTCAAAACGGAGTTACGCCAAAAGAAATTGCCGTAATTGCGCCAAAGCACAAGATTTTACAAGCTTTTGTGCCATATTTAAAAAACCAAAATGTACCAATTTATTATGAGAAACGCGAAAATATTCTAAAAAATGAAATAATTTCGCAGCTAATTAAGATTTCGAAGCTAATTTTGGCAATTCGCGATAAAGACGAAGATAAAATGGCAAATCTTTTCCCTGAAGTTTTGAGTTTTGATTTTTGGCAAATTCCAGCAGTTGAGATCTGGAAAATGAGCTGGGCGGCCAAAGATAATCATGATTTTTGGATTGAAGCTATATTGAAAAGCGAAGTTGAACAAATTCGAAATTTGGGTGAAATTTTAGTTACGCTAGCCGAATTTTCACACGAGAAGACTTTCGAAGAGCTTTTTGATTATATTTTAGGTTCAAGGGAAATTCGTGAAGGCTTAAAATCACCAATTCGAGATTTTATTTCGCAAAAATCTGACGAAGAATTTTATGATACAATTTTAAACTTAACTATTTTGCGAGACAAACTGCGAGAATTTTCGAACGAAGAAAATAATAAACTTGATATTTTAATAAATTATGTTGAATTATGTGAAGAATTTGAAATTCAAATTTTAAGTACAAATCCGCATAATACAAGCGAAAATGCAGTTCAAGTTATGACGCCCTTCGTGGCAAAAGGCTTAGAGTTTGAATATACTTTTCTAATTTCACTCAATCAAGATAGCTGGAATTCTGCGAGAAAAGGTGGCGGGGGTGAAAATATCACAATGCCCGCAAACCTTAAATTTACAAGTATCGAAGATGAGGGTGAAGACACGCGCAAACGCTTGATGTTTGTAGCAATGACGCGTGCTAAAACTCAACTTTATCTCACAAACCACAACAGTGATTTAACCGGAAAAACCAAAAAAACACTGTCATTTTTAGATGAACGAGAAGAAGACGGAGTTTTAAAATCAAAAATTCTACCTGAAAAATGGCAAGAAGTTTCAAAAATCCAAAGAGAATCACTTGAAGCTGATGAAATTGAAACAAACTGGCACGAATTTTATACTATCAAAAATGAAGAAATGCGAGAGCTTTTGAAGCCAAGAGTTAAAAACTACAAATTAAGCCCAACAGACCTAAACTCCTATACAAGCCTCCAATATAAAGGCCCTCAAACCTTTTTCAAAAATAAAATTTTATGTTTTCCCGGAGCTTACGGTCCAGCCCTAACGCTTGGAAATATTGTTCATGAAGGCTTTAACTACATTCAAGATGAAATTAATTCTGGCAATACACCAAATATTGATAATATTAAAAAATATGCTATTGAAAGATTTTCGAAATACCCACTCTCAGAAAAAGACAAAGAAGAAATTTTAGAAAGATTTAATCAAATTTTTGAAAACTTTTTCGAGAATAATTTAGGTGAATTTAAACCTGGAAATATAGCAGAAAAAAACTTTAGCGGTGTTGGCGTAACAGTTGGAGATGCGGTTCTAACGGGAAAAATTGACCTAATTCGAATAGACCACGAAAATAAAAAAATTACAGTTGTTGATTATAAGACCGGTTCAATTCCTTTTAATAGTAAAACTAATAGGTTTGATACAAATTCAACAAAAATTCACGAATATACACAACAACTATATTTTTATAAAATTTTGATTGAAAATGCGCCAGAATTTTCGGGCTACACGGTTGAAAAAGGGGTTCTGGAATTCATTGAGCCAGACAAACGCACTGAAAAAACTTATAATTTTGAAGTGGTCTTTAAACCTGAAGAAGAGGAAAGGCTAAAAACTCTAATTCAAGCTGTTTGGGCAAAAATTAAATCATTTAATTTTGAACTAGATGAAGAAAAATATTCGAAAGATATAAAAGGAACGCGAGCCTTTGAAGCAGATTTAATCGCAGATTTTAAGGATTCAAATAACTAATGAAGAAAGATTTTTTTGAAAAAGACTACCTTTTAACCCGTGTCGATTTCGATAGAAACCAAAAACCACATTGGAGGTTGGCAGATTTGGGTTCTGGTGAGATTTTAAGCTTCTCGCCAGAATTTGAAGAACCAATTTCAATAGAAATTAACCTTTCAAAACGATTTTGTATTGGTTGGCATAGTTTGGAAACGGGTGAAGATTTTATCTGCCCAGAAAATTATGAACTTGACAAAAAATATGAACAATGTCAAAATTGCCAAAAGAGAACCGGCTTTAATCCAGCGTTTTACAATGTAAAAGATGGAGAAATTTCAAAGCAACAGATTGAACGAAATTTGCAGCCACATTTTGTTTATTTGGCATATTTTTCAGATGAAATTATCAAGGTTGGAATTAGTTTTGCAGGACGAGGAATTGCAAGATTGCTTGAGCAGGGGGCGAGAGCTGCGTTAATTTTAGGTGAATTTTCGAGTGCAAATATTGCTCGAAATTATGAAGAGAAAATATCAAAAATGCCAGATTTTTGTGAAAATGTCAAGGCAAATGTAAAATTAAAACTGCTTGAACAAGATTTTGTTTTTTCGAAAGCGGAAAAAGCACTTCTTAATGCTCGCAAAAAAATAGAAACCGCTCAAAAAGTAGTTTTTGAAAAGCAAGATCCAATAGATTTGAATAAATTTTATTCAAAAAATGGTAAAATTCCAAGCGGAGAAATGCTTGAAATACAAAATTGTCCTCAAAATCAAAACGATAAAACTTTGATTTTTTCAGGTATTTTAAAAGCTCAAGTTGGTTATATTTTACTCGCTGAACAACAAGGTGAAATTATTTCAATACCACTTAAAAAATTTACGGGGCGAAAAATTCGAATTTCACCAAAAATTATTGAACTTAATTTGCCAGAACGACAGGCTAGTTTGTTTGATTTTTAAGTAAAAAACTGATAAAATAGAACTAATGAGTAAAGCATTATATCGCAAATATCGGAGTAAGAAATTAAGTGAAGTTGTGGGTCAAAAACACATCACAACAGTGCTTGAAAATGCTTTAAAACAGGGGAAAATTGCCCATGCTTACCTTTTTACTGGCCCGCGCGGTGTTGGTAAAACTTCTATTGCGCGAATCTTAGCCCACGAAATTAATGATCTGCCATATTCTGAAGAAGATAATTACCCAGATATTATTGAAATTGATGCCGCAAGCAACAACGGAGTAGATGATATCCGCCAGCTTCGAGACAATGTGCAAATTGCGCCGTTTTCCGCCAAATATCGTATTTACATTATAGATGAAGTTCATATGCTTTCGAAAGCTGCTTTTAACGCGCTCCTCAAAACGCTTGAAGAGCCACCAGAACACGCCGTTTTTATTCTCGCCACAACCGATGCTCACAAATTGCCAGCAACAATTATCAGCCGAACTCAGCGGTTTGTTTTTCGGTTTATTTCGAAAGAAGACGTTTGCTCCCATTTAGAATTTATCGCCAAAAATGAAAAAATTAATATTTCGAAAGAAGCAATTGAAATTATTGCCGAACGTGGCGAGGGGAGTTTTCGTGATAGCATTTCGTTGCTTGATCAAATTTCAAGCATTGCAGAAAAAAGCGAAGAAATTACAGCAAATTTGCTCGAAGAAACCCTTGGATTGGCGCCAAAAATGCAAATTAATGCTTTAATTTCAGCTTTTGAAAACCAAAATTCAAACGAAATTTTGCAAATTGTGCAAGATGTTCGCAATTCTGGCGTAGATTTAAAAAATTTTGCTAGCCAGCTTTTAAGTTTTATTACTGAAAATGTTGGCGAAAAACCATATCTTTCGCAATTTTTAATGCCACTAACACGAGCAGAAAAGTCAAATTTTATTGAAATGGAGCTGCTTTCGATTTTTATTCAGCCAAGTTTTACGCCGCAGCTTTCAATAAATCAAAATATTTTGCCACAAGTTCAGCAAAAAACAATTTCAAAGCCAAAAGTTAAAAATCAAAAAACGGCAGAAATTCCAAAAAGTGAATCAGAAAATCAGCCAAACTCGCAAAAAGAAACTTTCGAAAATTCGCAAAATAATAAAAATCTTGAAGACAAGACAGAAATTCCGCAAAAAAGTGGCGAAAATGATTCTTTAAAAAGTGAAATTCCAGAAAGCCTGAATGAAATTCCACCAAAAAATGAAAATAAAAATCAAGATTTAAGCAACAAGAAAGAATTTAAATGGGCGGATTTCTGGGGAGCGATTGATGAGGGTGACAAGGGAGTCCAAACGATTCTAAAACAATCTGGCCATATTTTCGAAAACGGTAAAATTAAAATTTATACAGGCAGGCCTTTTAACCAAAAACAGCTTGAAAAAGCAAAGGCTCAAGCTTCAATGGGAAAAGCTTTAAAGAAAATTGGCGCAGATGGCTGGGTGATTGAAGTTTTTGGAACAGCAAAACCCGCGAGTGACCCAGCGATTGCGAGTGTTCAGGATTTAATGGGGGGTGGAGAAATGGTAAAAATTGATGAGTAGCGAGAAAACCGGCGGTAAAATTCCGCCACAAAATTTAGATGCCGAGATGAGTTTGATTGGCGCTATTTTGATTGATGAAGAAGTTTTAATTGATATTGTAGAGATTGTAAAAGCGGCAGATTTTTATGATAAACGTCACGCCACAATTTTTGCGTCTATTATTCGACTTTATGAACATCACCAGCCAGTTGACCTTCTAACACTCACGAACGAACTTAAAAAACGAGAAGAGCTTGACACAGTTGGTGGCTCAAGTTATTTAGCAGAATTAACAAACTATGTTCCAACAGCTTCACACGCAGCAAGCTATGCTGAAATTGTTGCTCAGGCAGCAGTTCGAAGGCGACTAATCAAGGCTGGCGGCGATATTACTGAACTGGCTTTTAATGAAGAATTAACTGTTCCGCAGCTTTTAGGCCAAAGTGAAGCCGAACTTTTTAGCGTTTCAGACGCAAGTTTAAAACAAGATTTATCTTCAATGGAAGATATTCTGAACGACTCTTTTGAAAGATTAGATGAGCTTTATAAGAACAAAGGGGCGATTCGTGGAATTCGAACAGGTTATCGTGATCTCGACAACAAAACAGCAGGATTGCAGCGTTCAGACCTAATTATTCTTGCTGCCCGGCCAGCGATGGGAAAAACAACTTTTGTAACAAATTTAGCTTACAATATTGCTACGATTGAAAAAAAATCAGTGCTTTTCTTTAGCCTTGAGATGAGTAAAGAACAGCTTGTTGACCGTATGCTTGCAGATGCTGCTGGAGTTGATTCGTGGAATATTCGAACGGGAAATTTGAGTGACGAAGACTTCGCAAAGCTAGCTGATGCTATGGGAGAAATGGCTGAAGCTCCGATTTTTATTGATGATACACCGGGTGTAAGTGTTCTTGAAATGCGAACAAAAGCACGGCGCGCAGCACATGATGGTGAGCTTGGTTTGATTGTTATTGACTATCTACAACTGATGCAGGGAAGCGGCTCAGCAAAATCTTCAGCAAACCGTGTTCAAGAAGTTTCAGAAATTTCGCGTGGTTTGAAGTTGCTTGCGCGCGAATTAAACGTGCCCGTGATTGCGCTTTCACAACTTAGTCGTTCCGTTGAAAGCCGTGATCCCAAAATACCGCAACTTGCCGATCTCCGTGAGTCTGGTTCTATTGAGCAAGATGCAGACATCGTGATGTTTCTTTATCGTGAAGCTTATTATAATCCTGAAACTGAGCGAGAGAATATCACCGATCTCATTCTTGCCAAGCACCGCCACGGACCAGTTGGTACAATTGAGCTCTATTTCCATCCAGAACGCCTCCGCTTTATGTCGCTCGACCGCAAGCATGGTGAATAAATTTTAAAACCGCATTTTTTCCCTTATTCTTGCGGTTTTTAAAATTGCTTTTTCATTTTCTTTAGCGTATAATTATGGTTATGGATAAATTTCATAATTGCAAAAATGAGCTTTTAATAAGATTCATGCTCGGCACAATGATTTTTCTGTCTGAAATTGCAATTATTTTTATTACTAATCCGCTAATTTTTAATAATTTTATAGTGATATTTTTTGCACTTTTTACTTTAAATTTAGCTTTTATAATTTTTGGAGTTCGTCAAAGACAAACTCGCCAAAAAATGTTTGAAGCCCGCAAAAATGCTGAAGATTCGCGAAATAGAATCTTAACGATTATCAACAGCTTAACTGATGCAGTTTTAGGTATTGATTCGCGCGGAAAAATTGAATTGTACAACTCTGCAGCACTTGAAATTTTAGGCGAAAATAGTGAAATTTTAAATAAGAACCTTTCGAAAATTTGTAAGCTTGCGAAAATCAACACACAAAAATTCGAAATTCAAGAAATTCTTAAAGCAGGAAAGCCATATTTCTCAACCAACGATTTAATCCTTCAAAAAGAAGATGAAACACTACGAATTGAAATTGAAATTATTAAAATTAAAGAATCTTTTTCGAAAAAATCAAGGTCTAATTTAAAAAAATTCGTGGTAATTTTACGCGATATCACCAAGCAAAAAACGCTTGATGAAGAGCGTGATGAATTTATTAGTGTTGTGAGCCACGAACTTCGCACGCCAGTGGCAATTTTAGAGGGGTCTTTGAGTAATTTAAAACTGCTAATTGATAAAAAAGCACCTTTTAAGATGCTTGAAAAATCTGCTAAAACCGCCTACAGCCAAAATAATTTTCTCGCAACAATGGTGAATGATCTCTCGATACTTTCACGTACAGAAAGAGGAATCGGTGAAGGAACGGAAAAAATTAACCCAAAAGAACTTGCCGAGACACTTTTCAAAAAATATCACAAAACAGCTTTCGAAAGAGGTCTAAGCCTCAATTTAAATATTGACAATAATCTTAATCATGTTAAAGCTAGTAAACTTTATCTGGAAGAATTATTACAAAATTTTATCACAAACGCCTTAAAATATACGCGCGAAGGTTCTATTGAAATTTGTTTTAAAAATTCACAAAAAGGTGTAATTTTTGAGATTAAAGATACCGGGATAGGAATTAGCTCAAGCGATCAAAAACGGATTTTCGAAAAGTTTTACAGGAGTGAAGATTGGCGAACGCGAGAAACTGGCGGCACAGGCTTAGGGCTTTATATTTCTTCAAAATTGGCAGCAAAAATTGGTACAAAAATTCAACTCGAAAGCAAATTAAACCACGGCTCGAAATTCTTTTTTGAACTCCCAAAAATTAAAGAATAGATTTTTGCATATTTTTTGCTTTTTTAAAAATTTTATGGTATACTTGACATATCAAGCCTAATAGGCTTTTTAATTTTGGAATAGGAGAGAGATGGCGAAGAAAGAAACCAAAATAACTCGCGTTAAAGCAAAAAACGCAAAATCGAAGCCTGAAAAAGAAGTTTCGAAAGAGCTAAAAATAAGCAAATATGCTGCAAAAGTTGCTGGCATCAAAACAGAGAAAAAAGCAAAAAAACCGGCACCAAAATTTGTGCGAATTTTAATGAAACCGTTTAAATTCGTTGCAATTCCATTTGTTGCACTTGGTAAATATTTATCAGCTTCTTGGAAAGAACTAAAACTCGTTCGCTGGCCAACCCGCAAAGAAACTTGGAAAATGACTAGTGCCGTAATTGCATTTTCTGTAGGGTTTGCGACATTAATTTTATTACTAGACGGCTTGTTTAACTGGATTTTTAAAACACTAATTAAGTAATTTTGAAAGGTATTTATGGCAAATAAACGATATGATGATTCCCGAAACTGGTATGCAGTTACAACTTTAGCGGGATATGAAGACAAAGTTGCGGAAAATCTTCGCCAACGAATTGAAGGCGTAGATATGGCCGACAAAATCTTCGACACACTTGTTCCAAAAGAGAAGCAGATTGAAGTTAGAAATGGAAAACGCAAAGTTGTTGAACGAAAAATTCTACAAAGTTATGTTTTAGTTGAAATGAAATTAACCGAGGAGACTTGGTTTGTTGTTCGAAACACACCAGGTGTGACTGGATTTATCGGCTCAGATTCACCAACACCAGTTTCTGAAAAAGAAATGCGTGATATTCGCCGCCGAATGGGTGCCGAAGAACCAATGTTTGAAATTAACTTTTCTGAAGGTGAAATTATCAATATTATTGATGGACCATTCAAAGGTTTTGAAGGTGCAGTTTCTGAGATTGACGCCGTGAAAGGTAAAATCAAAGTGATGGTTTCAATGTTTGGTCGCGAAACTCCAGTTGAGCTTGATATTCTTCAAATTGAAAAAATCTAATTTTAATTTCGAAAGCTAAAAAACGCTCAGAATTGGGCGTTTTAGTTTGGCTTAAATTAAAAATCTCGCCAAATTCAGCGAGAAAAAAATTACTTTTTGGAAACAATATTCGCATTAATCTTGAGAGCTTTTCGCGTCATCTTTTCAAGGTCTAACAAATTACCATTAATAAGCTCAAGTTTATGCGTTCGAGAATATTCGTGAAATGCAGGTGTTGCTAGAATCATCCCATCTTCGACACAAATACAAACCTGGTAAAGATTGAAACCGAATGACGAAATTAGATCTGTAATATTATGATACTTTCGTTCAAAGCCTTGTTCAAAAATCGCATCCGTATCTTTGATTCTCCAAATATCAAAAAGTTGTCCGCGATAGTTAATTCGAAAACCTTTGTGATTATTATTTTCGACAAAAGTCCCACCCAGATCTTCAAGCCGTTTACGAATTTTTGAAACAGCTATATTTGTTTTTACTACAATATCGATATCGTTATTTTGAGCAGAATCAATGCAGAGAGCTTTATATATTGCAAAACTCCCCACAATATAAACCCGCCCAAAATCTTTTAGAACTTCAAGTACTTCACGATTTTCCATTTTTAAACCTCCAAAACGTGATTTTAAAATTATAGCATAGTTAAAAATTAAAGACAAGAAAAAGCATAGCAAAGCTGAGGGTTATATAGGTTTATATTAAACTAATGCCATTTCTTGCAAGCAATGTACTTTAACAATATTTTTCACGCTGATCACATTTTCACATTCGTAATTTTCTGTCAAATAATCTTCACAAAATTTTACACAATGAGTTAATAGTCCTAAAATAAACGAATTGAAGCTTGAAATTTTAAAAAAAATATGCTAAAATTAATATGTTACGCACTTGAATTATCAAGTATAAAATTATTTAAAGGGAAATTATGGCAAAAAAAGTTATTGGAAATTTGAAACTTCGAATCCCAGCTGGTCGTGCAACAGCAGGCCCTCCAGTTGGTTCAACACTTGGTCAATGGGGTCTAAATATGATGGACTTTATCAACCCATTCAATGAAAAAACTAAAGATATGATGGGTAAAGACGTAATTGTTCACCTTCAAGTTTTCGAAGACCGAACTTTCACTTGGAAATCACTTGGTCAACCAGTTGATGACATGATTCGAGACCGAGCAGGAATCCAAAAAGGTGCAGGAAATTCAAAAACTGACAAAGTTGGTAAAATTACAAAAGCTCAATTACAAGAA
>CAUROE010000014.1:0-12420 GCA_963526465.1 uncultured Saccharimonas sp. (SeqCode) | reverse complement strand
AAAAGAGCTCTAACTATTGCAATAGCTGGAAGGCACAATATACTGCTAACTGGCCCTCCAGGAACAGGAAAAACAATGCTTGCACAAGCCGCTTTAAATCTACTGCCACCGCTTTCGAAAAGTGAGTTATTAGAAGTTTTAAAGATTCACGGTTTAGTTGATGAAATTAGCTCAAATATTTCGAGGCCTTTTCGCACGCCACATCATACCGCAAGTAAAGTCTCCATAATTGGAGGTGGCTCGAAAGCTTTACCTGGCGAGATTAGCTTAGCGCACAACGGTGTTCTATTTCTAGATGAAATGCCAGAATTCCCTAAATCTATACTCGAAAGCTTACGACAACCGTTAGAAGATAGAAAAATAACCATAACTCGCACAAATCGAAAAAGCTCTTATCCTGCAAATTTTATGCTTATTGCAACAATGAATCCATGCCCTTGCGGTTTTTATGGAGATGCAACAAAGGAGTGCACTTGTTCATCAACCCAAATTCTTAATTACCAAAGAAAGCTTTCTGGACCATTAATGGACAGAATTGATATGCTTGTTAATGTAGATAGAATACATAACAAAAATCTTCTTTCAAAGAATAACAACCGAAATTCTGAACATGCTAATGCTAAAAAACAGATAGAGATGTCGTTAGAATTACAGCATAAGCGTTATGATAGTAGTAATTTATACAACAGTATGGTTAAAACTAATGATGTAAAAAATAAATTTAATATTTCAAAAGAAGCTGAAGATCTATTAAATTTAGCAACATCAAAGCTTGATCTATCTGCTCGAGCATTTCTAAAGATACTTAAAGTTTCACGCACAATTGCAGACCTTGACTCATCGAAAGATATTAAAGTAAATCACATTAGCGAGGCTTTACAATATCGTCACAAAAATGAAAATTAAGCAAAATACTTGATTTATTTTAAAAAATTTGATAAAATAATATGCGAGTAAATTGCTGAAAAATAGCAATTCGAAAGGAAGGAAAATTATTAGCAAAAAAATTCGAATAAACGAAGAAATTCGCGC
The DNA here is from genome assembly GCA_963526465.1 of uncultured Saccharimonas sp. (SeqCode). Classification (GTDB taxonomy): domain Bacteria; phylum Patescibacteriota; class Saccharimonadia; order Saccharimonadales; family Saccharimonadaceae; genus Nanogingivalis. Next base: position 11,388 of record CAUROE010000014.1, on the reverse strand, counting down.
TCGCGAAGTTCGCGTTATCGGTCAAAGTGGCGAACAACTTGGAATTATGAGTTCGAAAGAGGCTTTTAATCTTGCTCAAGAAGCAGGACTAGACCTTGTAGAAATCTCACCAAACGCTGAACCGCCTGTTGTTAAAATTATTGATTGGGGTAAATTCCAATATCAAAAAATGAAAGAACAGCAGAAGAATAAGCGTAAAGCTAAACAAGTTGAACTTAAACAAATGCGCTTTGGGCTAAAAATTGGTTCTGGAGACCTAGATATAAAACTTCGAAAAGTTAAAAAATTCTTGTCTGCAGGAAATAAAGTTAAAATTCAAATTGTTTTCAAAGGTCGAGAAATGGCTCATAAAGAAATTGGATTTGAAATGGCTAATAAAATTGTTTCCCTTCTCGAAGAAGAAGCTATAGTCGAGCAAAAACCTCAGATGGCTGGCCGCAATCTGAGTTTGGTAGTAAGGAGTAAATAATGCCTAAATTAAAAACACATAAAGGCACAGCAAAGCGAATGAAGCTTACTGGAAGCGGCAAAGTAGTACGCCGTCGAGCCTTTAAGAATCACATGCTTTCCAAGAAAAGCAAAAGTCGAAAACGACGAATTAACACCACTGCAACCGTAGAAGGAGCAATGGCTAAAAATATTAAACGAGCATTGGGAGTAAAATAATATGCGAGTAAAACGAGGTGTAACAGCACGAGCAAAGCATAAGAAAATCCTAAAAGCAGCTAAAGGTATGCAACATGCGCGAACACGCTCATACCGATTAGCTAAGCAAGGCGTAATCCGTTCATTACAATACGCATATCGTGACCGGCGAAATCGCAAACGAGACCTTCGAGCCCTATGGATTACTCGAATCAATATAGCAGCGCGTGAAAATGGAATCACTTACGGAAAACTTATTGCTGGCTTGAAAGCTAAAAATATTGAGCTTGACCGAAAAGTTCTTGCAGAATTAGCAGTTAGCGAACCAAAAGCTTTTGCAAAAATTGTTGAATTAGTAAAATAATTCTTCAATAAAAACTAAAAATCACACTTTCGAAAGAGGTGTGATTTTTAGTTTAATTAAAAGCTTGTCTGTAAGCCGGGTTCTGTCATGGATAGTCATCTATCTAGTTTAAGAATTACTCCTTAAATCAAGCGGTTATCGAATTATGGCGAGCAACCATTTTTTATAATTCTCCTTGCAGCAGACAGGGTTTACCTCTTACTTCGCGTCACCGCGAGCAACTGTGAGCTCTTACCTCACTCCTTTCACCCTTACCTTTTCAGGCGGTATCGTTTCTGTGGCACTTTCCCTAAGGTTTCCCTCGGTTGTCGTTAACAACTGCCTTGCTCTATGCTGCCCGGACTTTCCTCTAATTTTAAATTAGCGACCATCTAACAAGCTATCTTCTATTATATCAAATTTTAACAAATATAAAAAGCCCCACCAACTTTGATATTTTCCCCGCATAAAATTATACGGTGGATACCTCCTCAACCTACTACCACGATAGTAGATCATCAATTTGGAGTTCCTCTATCAATGATTATTCAGGAAAAATCATTCGCCAGCAGGGCTTACTTTAATTATACCAATTTTTAAAATAAAAATCCAGTGTTTTAAATTCTACAAACCGAAAATTCGCAAAAAAGCTGAAAACCCTTCAAGAATAAAACTCATTGAGAAATTGATATAATTAGAAATTACGGTAGAAAACAAAAACATTAAAGCTAAAATAAAAATCGAACCATAAGATTCAAGCCTGTCAAAAAAATCTTGAATAAACTCCGGCGCAAATGGTTGAAGAATTTTCGAACCATCTAGTGGTGGAATTGGAATTAAGTTAAAAATCGCCAAACTCAAATTAATTAATGTAAATCTACCAAAAATAGCCGCAATATCACCATGCGATAAGTTTGAAGCATGCATTATTGTAAAAGATATGAGTGCCATTATAAAATTAGATAAAGGACCAGCAAGAGCAACGAGAGCCATACCCCATTTGCCCCATTTAAGCTCTCTAGAATCAACTGGGACAGGTTTTGCACCACCAATTACAGGAAGATTCGAAAATACGCACAATATCGGTAAAATAATACTAATATAAGGGTCTAAATGCGCAATTGGATTTAAAGTTAATCTTCCCTCCTTTTTTGCTGTTTCATCACCCAATAAATAGGCGACGAATCCGTGAGAAAATTCATGAACAATCATTGCTACTAATATTGAAATTATAGATATAAATATTATAAAAACCATATATCTATTATACACCACTTGACCTTTTTTAAAAAATACGTTATAATGGAACAGATTGTAAATATTAAAGTAAAGAGAGTTAAAATGGCAGTATGTGATTTAACAGGAAAAGGAAAGCAACACGGAAACAACGTTAGCTTTTCATTGCGACGCACAAAACGAACTTTTAAGCCGAACATCCAAAAGAAAACTATTATTATTGATGGTAAAAAAGTTCGACTAAATTTGAGCACCGCAGCTATCCGAACTTTGAAGAAAAAAGGTATTCTATAATATTTTTATCTCAAAAGAAAATTCCCACAATTTTGTGGGAATTTTCTTATATAAAAAAGAGCCTATCTTCGAAAGATTAGCTCTTTAAAAAATATTATTTTGTCCGTTCAATTTTAACTATTGTCATTTTCTCAGGTAAACTTGTAGCTGATTTCACTTTATACTTTGTAGTTTTTTCAACATCAACACCTAGTTCTTTTTCGAAAAGCGCAAAATCAGATTGAGGAACTTCGTAGTTAATCCCATCATCAGCATAATGAACAGGAATAATTATTTTCGCATCAGATCTTCTAGCAATATTTGCCGCAGCTGTTGCATCTAGAGTATATCCGCCACCACCAATCGGTAAAACTAAAATATCCAAAACACCAAGGTTCTCAAGCTGGTCATCAGATAAATTTGGGTCAATATTTCCCAAAATACCAATCCTAACACCGCAAACTTCAACACTATAAATTACAGATTTTTTGCCATCCTTGCCTTCATCAATATGCCGTTTTTCTTGATAGCCATTTATAGTAAAATCTGACACTTCATAACTTCCAGGATAGGATATTGAAAGCTTAAAATCTTCACTACCAGTCTTAAACCTCTCCTCAGTGGCAAGCTCAACCCCTTCTTTAATAACTAAATCTTTGTCACCAAAAATAGAATGTTTAGGATCGGTTATTAATGAAATCTTTTTTGTAGAAATTACAATACTGTTTGCGCCCTTATATTCAATATCAAACATTATTTACTCCCATTATAATTTTTCAAGTATATTCTCTTTATCAAAGACTATTTTGTAATTATTTTCAAATAACCCTTTTATAAAGGTATCTTGCGTGGTGTATCGATAGTAAAAATCTTCCATAGACAAAATCATATAGTTTAACTCACGGCCTTCTTTTTTCTCAATATCTGAAGCCCAATTCGAAAGATTTTTATCCTGGTTATTTCCAACTATTAACATATCAATATCCGAATACGCATCATCAACAAAAACCCCAAATAATACAAGAATATCTATTTGTTTTTGAATATTTTCAACTTCAGACTGCCATCTATCTATAGAAGATATTTTTTTATCAACAGAAGCACTCTCATTCATTTTAACTCCAGCAAAAATCGCCCTTAGCGGAAGGTAATATTTAAACCTCTGATTCGCTTGATAAAAAATCTTCCTATCTTCTGTTGAATTTTTTACAACACCAACACTTTCAAGATTAGTTAGTTCTCTCCGAACAGAGTTAACTTGTTCATCAATAATTCGCGATATTTCACGAACATAAAACTTCTCTTCTGGACTATTGAAAAATAGGTTTAAAAGTTTAACCCTCGTTTTTGAACCAAATAGTGCATTTATACTCTGTTCCATAAATCTATTTTACCATATTTTTCAAAAATCAACCAGACCTTTTACAACTTTTTTATACATTTTTTAATTTTCGAAATAATAAATTGTTCAGCATCTTTTAAATTAAGCCATAATATATCTTTATTTCTCTTCATAAAAGTCATCTGTCTTTTAGCTAATCTCCAATCCTGCACAGACATCTTATCAATAAGTTCCTTCTTATCCAATTCTCCATTCAAAAACTTTCGAATTAATGGATAAGCATTTGCTGTCATTGCTTCAGAATTTGGGCCATATTTCTGTTCAACTTTTTTGTATTCTTCAATTATTCCAGAGTTAAAAAAATTTTCATTCCTTTTAAAGATTTTTTCTCGAAGTTCTTCGCGATTAGTTGTTATTCCTACAACAATATTATTATACTTATTGTGTTTTTTACAACTTTTACCCTTTTCACTTATGCTTTTTTCTATTGATCGAATTAAATATCGCTTATTCTTATTATTTTCTGGCATTTCAATTTTATTTTCAAAAATATACTTTTGTAGATTTTCGACAGTTCTCTGGCTAAAGTCTTTTCGAAAATTATCATCGACTTCACCACCAAAACCATAATCATATAAAACCGCATCAATATATAATCCAGTTCCACCAACTAAAAATGGAATTTTACCACGATCTAAAATATCATCAATCTTAGCATAGGCATATTCCTTAAAATCTGCTGCAGTAAAACGCTCTCCGGGCTCAACTAAATCAAAGCCCCAATGCATAACACCTTCTTGCTCCTTAATCGTTGGTTTTGCAGAAGCAATATTAATATCTTTATAAATCGCACGCGAATCGGCAGAGATAATCTCACCGCCAAAAAGCTTGGCTAATTTTATAGCCAAGCTCGTCTTACCGCTCGCGGTAGGGCCAGTGATTATAACTAAGGTGTTATTTCTCATACTTTATATTTTTCGAATAAATTCCGCTAAATCTTGAAGAGTAACTTTTTCTTCAACGAATTGACCATCTTTTCGAAAACGAACACTAACTTCATTATTTTCTTTATCTTTAGGGCCAATAATCAGCTGAACTGGAATTTTCATTGCAGTTGCCTCACGAATCTTTTTGCCCAAAGATTCATTTCGCTCATCAACAGAATAACGAATTTCATTGAATTTAACTGGCAAATCAAGCACAGTCTCAGAAAGAATTTTTGAAACCTCTTCAACATAATCATTTAAAGTATCATTGATTGTCAAAATTCGAACTTGCTCAGGAGCCGCCCAAAAATCAAACCAGCCAGCTTTATGCTCAATATAAACACTCATAAATCGCTCAATTGAACCGAGCAAAGCACAGTGAATCATCACAGGCCGTTCGTCTTGGCCTTCAGAGTTTTTATATGAAAGTTCGAATCGCTCAGGCTGAACAAAATCAAGCTGAACCGTTGCCACTTGATGCTCACGACTAATTGCATCTGTTGCCATAAAGTCGATTTTTGGCCCGTAAAATGCAGCCTCACCCTCTTCTTCAAAATAATCCAAATTATTTGAAATTACTGCTTTTTTAAGCTGACTTTGCGCGCTTTCCCAAACCGCCAAATCACCAAGATAGCTATCAGAATCATCACGGTAACTAAGGCGCACTCGAAGCTTCATTCCAATTCCAGAATAAAGCTCATGAGCAGCAGCTAACAGATTTTGAATTTCACCTTCAATCTGATCAGTTCGACAAAAAATATGTGAATCATCTTGCGTTAAAGAACGAACACGATTCAAACCACCGAGCTCACCAGTTTGCTCATCACGATAATCTGTTGTTGTTTCAAGATAACGGATTGGTAAATCTTTATAGCTTCTTGGGTTCGAAGCAAAAATTTGTGTGTGGTGTGGGCAGTTCATTGGTTTTAGTGCAAATTGACCACCAGTAACCTGCGATTTCACCAAGAAAAGCTCTTCACCAAATTTAGCCCAATGTCCAGATTTTTCATATAAATCTTTTTTAGTAATGTGCGGAGTCCAAACTTTTTCGAAACCATATTTTTGACGTAATTGATTTGAATAGTTCGCTAAAACATCGCGTAAAATTGTTCCACGCGGCGTAAAAAGTGGCAAACCAATGCCAACGAGTGGAGAAACCGTATATAAATCAAGCTCTTTACCAAGTTTGCGGTGGTCGCGTTTTTTAGCTTCCTCCATTCGTTCAAGATATTCATTAAGTTCTTCTTGATTTTCGAAAGCCACACCATAAAGTCGTTGCATCTGTGGATTTTTTTCATCACCACGCCAATAAGCACCAGCAACGCGCATCAATTTAAAAGCGCCAACTTCGCCAGTGTTCGAAAGATGTGGCCCACGGCACAAATCTTTATAATTTCCATTAGTATAAAAGCTAACAGTTTCAGCGCCGTTACCAAGTTCAAAATCGCCCTCAGCAAGAATTTTCGCATTTGTTGTGCCGGCATTTTTCAAATCGTTCAAAAGTTCTAATTTATATGGTTGATTAGTTTCTTTCGCCCAAGAAATTGCTTCATCAATCAAAACTTCACTTCGCACAAAATCTTGCTTTTCGGCAATAATTCGCCGCATAGCTTTTTCAATTTTACCAAAGTTTTTTTCTGAAATTTTATTTTCACCTAAATCAATATCATAATAAAAACCATCATTAATTGCTGGCCCCACACCGAATTTGGCGTCTGGATAAATTCGTTGAACCGCTGCTGCCATAATATGAGCAAGGCTGTGGCGCATTTTGAAAAGTTTTTCTTCTTTATTCTCCACTTAAAATCCTTTCGAAAATAATATTTTAACTCTTTTTATTTTATCACCACTTGAATTTTCTTGCAAGCTTTGCTAAAATAAAACCACGGGCGATTAGCTCAGTTGGCTAGAGCGTCACATTGACGTTGTGAAAGTCAGAGGTTCGAGTCCTCTATCGCCCACCAACTTATAATATAGTAGTTTCTTTAATTATATTGTTAGTTTTTGTAATCAATGATCTAAGATATCGCACTCAATGTGCGGTATTTTAGTTTTGTAAAATTATCACTATTTTCATAAAGTATAATAGATTTTCATATTTTCTTTTTCACTATATATAGCGTTATTGTATTTTTTAGTTTTACACATTCCGCCAAAGCTTTTCCACAAGCTGGTTTTCAGCTTTCGAAAATTTTTATTCATTTGGTGAGATATTTATTTTAGGTTGTTCGCTTTTTTAAATTTGACTTTCGTGTGAAATGTTTTATTTTCAAAAACTCAATTTTATTAAAAAGCGAACAAAATTTTCAACTTTTGAAAAAGACACTCAATATCATAATTATGCTTGCTTTTTTAAATAAAACGCAGTAAAATAAAAATGAGGTTAGACTTCGGAAAAAGTCTAATCAGGTTTGGGCAAAAAATTAAAAATTATTTAAGAAAGTTTTCTAGCAACCAACCTGTTACATTCATACCTCCTACTATTTTCGTCACCCAAACGACGACGCACTTTTTTGGTGAGATTTAGATAAATCTTACAAATGTCCCTACATTAGGCGGTCAAAGTGGCCGCTTTTAAATTTCATGAATGTTAAGCCAAAATAAAGCACCCTTTTCAGAGTGCTTATTTTTTTTGCTTCTTTAAAGCTCGTTTTTTAGCTCTTTCAGCCTTCGCACGTTCAACATCTTCAATTCGCCCCTTTTCAGTAACATCAAATTTATCAAGATATTTACCGAATGCTAAGCGAGTTTGCGAATATGCCGCTGCCGCTGCGTTATAACATATTGAAGTTACAGGCATGTAAACCCACTGCGCAACCATCCATAAAGAACGACGTTTTTTATAACGCTCTGGGCGTGGTGGTAACATTTTTAAGCTAATCAAGATTGTGATAAAGATTCCCACAGTTGCAACTTGCTGAAGTGTACTAATCACATTTGGTAATTGATGCACAATCACGCTACGAGAAGAGGCGGCATAAACAATCAGTGGCACCCAACCACCAAAGGCAGCCATTGGCGATTGAAAAACAGCTGTCACATGACCATCAATCAAGCGAATAAGTTTCATTAAGCCATCAACAATTGGTACATTACGGTTTTTCGAAAAGTATAAATTAGCAACATATGGTATATCACTCGCCCCATACATCCAGCGACGAAGCTGAATAAACTGCGCCTTGAGTGTTTTTGGCAAAGTTTCACTCAATACAGCATCTTGGTAAATTGGCACACGAATCGGCACTACATAATAGTCGCCGCCAAAATGAAAATAACTTCTCCAAAATTGATGACCATCTTCAACAATTGTGCGAGTTGACCAAAAATCCATTTCAACTAAAGCATCAAGAGGTTGTGAGTGTGAAGCAAAATTTCGTAAAAGATGCGGCCGCATTGTTGAAACGATATTCCAGAACGAATTGCCAGTTGCAACCACACGCATTGGAGCTGGAACATCCCAAATATTATTCAAAAATAATGAAACCGGCTGATATGAAAGTTTTTTACGGTCTTCATGAACAATAAAACTATAAGTTGCGCAAGCAAAATATTCCTTATGCGGCTTATTGTCGCTATCAAGCGTTGTAACGAGTACATTTTCGAAAGGAATTTTATTGTTTTCGCAATATTTTTGAAGTGCTCGCCCAGCAAAAGTGATATTTCCGCCCTTTCCAACAACTTCATTTGGTAGATTTTTTGGGTGTTTCACAATTTCAAAAGCGCCAAAGCTTTTCGAAAATTCTTTTTTAAGCCTAATTGCAGTCTTTTCAATTTCTTCACCACCCCGCTCTTCATATGCCAAGAAAATAAGTAAGTTTTTTGCATCATAATTTGAAGCCAAAACAGATTGAATAGTTGGCTGAATCACTTCATAAGGCTCATTATAGGCTGCAATAATTACCGCATTTTTCACCTTTGACGGTTTTGGAAAGCTAGCTGGATTTTTTATAATATCATTCAAATTTCGAAGGTGGTTCTTAAACTCGTATTCGTTATTTCTCTGATTTTTGAGAATATCTAAAGATTTTTCAGCATTCTCAAGCTCATTTAGACGTTTATTCCAATCAATTTTTTGAGCTTTTTCAATCTGAAGATGACCCGTTATCATTCGATAGGCAATTCCAATTGCCTTAACGAGAAGAGTTGTAATGATCGTTAAAAGATAAAGAGAAGCTAAAAAAGGAGAAAAAGCCGAAAGTATAAACATTAAAATAATTGCACCAAAACTCAAAAAAGCTGGCAGAATTTCGAAAAAGCGATACTTAAAAGTTCGCTTTCCAAGTGGAATTTCAATATCAACTTTCTTGCTCATTAGTTTGGGATCTCGCGAATTGAAGTGCCTATAATTATCATACCAACTAGAACAAGAATAATACTAAAAATTGCAAAAACCGCAGCTACACGCCTACCAGAAATACTATAAATTTTTGCAATAATAATATTATGAATAAATGAAATAATTAGACCAAAAATAGCCAAAATGATACGATAAGTCCAGGAATCTTTATAAAACTCACTAGTTCCAAAAACCGTATAACGCACGTTCAAAAGATAGTCATACGATTTTGTGTTTAAAATCATAAAAATAAAGAAAATAATTCCAGATAGAAATACAGAAGCCATCAAAATTAACATTTTGCGGTCTTTTAAAATTGGTTTAAATAAATTAGCTATTGTTTTCATAAAAAAATAAATTGGAGCCGATGAGCAGGATTGAACTGCTGACCTACGCGTTACGAGTGCGTTGCTCTACCAACTGAGCTACATCGGCATATATTTAAATTATACCACAAACTTTTTGAAAAATAAACCAAAAAAGTGCTTGATTTTTTGCTGGGAGTCTGATAAAATTGTATTAGTCTACTGATGCGCTCGTGGTATAGTTGGCCTAGTACGCCTCCCTGTCACGGAGGAGATCGCCGGTTCGAATCCGGTCGGGCGCGCCAAATTTAGACTTTAAAGAATCGCTTTCGGGCGATTTTTTATTTTATTTAATCTATTAAGGCAAAAATAAAAAGCACAACTTTTGCTGTGCAATTTATTTAGTCAACTTTAATATATTTTTGAATCTTACCGTCTTTTTCAAGCTGTTCAAGTTGTTTATTGAACTCGGTAAATTTAATTTTTATTGATTCATAACTAACCTCATTATCAGTTTTTTCAATCAATTTAACTATATAATAGCCATCACCCGAGTTTGAAATAAACGGTTTCGAGACTTCACCAACTTTTAATCCTGCCACAATTTTAGAACGACCACCATCAATGTTAGTTTTTCGAACTTTTCCGGGTTTTGCGTATTCAATTTTATCGCCAAAATGTTCAACAGCTTTCGAAAAATTATTCGCATTTTCACTTAAATATTTTGAAACCTCATTTTTAAGGTTTTCAGCCGTTTTATCAATTTGTGCAGTCACTTTTCGGCGAAGTAGTGGCAATTCAATAAACATTCGGCGATATTCACTTGGCGAAAGACTATAATTATCGGCCGCAATTTTATATAAAGCGCTTTCAGTAAGCTCAGTATTTTGTATTTTTCGCTGTGCATCAAAAGCTTCACTAATTTCTTTATCTGAAACTGAAATTCCAAATTCACGAGCCTTTTTTTGAGCATAAGCATTTGCGATTGCATTTTTCATTGCTTTCGATTTGTTTAAAGTTGAAAGTGCGCTTATGTTATTCGCTCCTTCAATTTCATCTTTTTTAGTATTTGCAATTTGCATATTTGCTCGATATTCCATCAAATAATCACTATAGAGTGCTTCCTCACCATCAACTTTTGCAATCGGAAACGGAAATATGGTTGTAAAACGATAAACAAACTCACTGGTATTTTGAGCCTGATAAAGCTGATACCAAAGCAAGCTCGCACCTGTAATTAGAATTACACCAGCAATAATTAAGGCGTTAATCACTAAACGATTTTTGCTATATTGCACAGGATATTTAAATTTTTTGCCCTTATTCAAAATCTCACGACGTTGTTCTTCAAGTGTCGTATTTGTAATTTTTGCAATCTGGCTTTCGTGAGATTCAGGTTTTTTTGAAACCTTATCTCTAATTTTTTTGGCTTTTTCTCTAATATTCTTCATTTTCTCCCTCCATTTCAACTTTCGAAATCGCATCTTGAATTTTATTATAAATCTCTTCTGGATGTTCAACATTTTTAATTTCTAAATCACCCACAATTGTAAAAATATTGATTGTTCCAAAATGGAAAATTTCACCAAAAAAACCTGGAATTTCAAAATTAACACTTTGAATTTTCGAAAGTGGTAAGTCCATCATTTTTCGCCCAAAAAAGCCTTTTTGTGTAATCTGACGAATCCGCTCATTCGAAACAATGTAAAGAGAATAATACCAAAGCATGAATTGATAAAAAAATAAAATCAAACCAACAATAAATCCACCCGAAGCAATCCAAAGCGCATCCATTAGATTATCTGATGTTAGCATAAAAAATGTTGGCAAACAAGAAATAGCAAAAACGCCCAAAAAAAGGTAAAAACCCTTTCGCATTGCAATAATATGTTTTCGAAACATAAATAGAAATTCTTCTCCTT
>CAUROE010000013.1:0-12644 GCA_963526465.1 uncultured Saccharimonas sp. (SeqCode) | reverse complement strand
AGAGCTTCAAAAAATAGTTGATGAATTTAAATTTCAAAGCAAGAGACAGAATGCTTATTATCTCGCAAAACTTTTATCTGATTTTCTGCTTTCGAATAATGAATTTATCAATAATCGTGAAAAATTGGTTTTAATTCCGGTTCCAACACTTTCGAACCATATTCGTGAACGTGGTTTAGATCATACTGAACTTTTGGCTCGCCAGCTTGCAAAGAATCTAAAAATTGAAAAATCTACATTAATTAAAAGAATATCAAAAACTACTCAACGTGGCAAAAATTTTAAAACGCGACAAGTTCAGGCAAAAAGTAGTTATGAGTTTACGGGAGAAAAGCTTTCGAAAGATAAAATTTATGTAATTTTTGATGATATTCGTACAACTGGCGCAACTTTAGATTCTATTGCAAAAATTCTTCACCAAAATGGTGCTAAAGAGGTTTGGGCGTTTTATTTACTTCAGCAAGAAAAATAACTTGAGAATTCAAAAAAAATGTGATATAATGGAAATTGTCTGGAGAGGTGGCCGAGTGGTTGAAGGCACCGGTCTTGAAAACCGGCATGCGGTAAAACGTATCGAGGGTTCGAATCCCTCCTTCTCCGCCAAAATAGGTAATTCTGCTTAACGGCAGGATTTTCTATTTTAATAGAGATTTTTTGAATTTTTAAATAGCTTATGGTATAATTAAAATATTATGAATTTCGACAATGAAAACCGAAATGGCGTTCCTCGCGTAACGGGTTTGCCTGAATCACAATTTCGAACACCTGAAGCAGGTAGTTTTATGGCTGAAAACCCTAAAGAATCTACCGAGCCGGTTTTTGAAGAAGTTAAACCCTTTAATCCAGAAGAATATACACAAGTTCGTGAAGTTGAAAATAATCAATCACCAGCTGAAAATATTGCCGAAGAACGAGAAATTGTTAATTGGCAAGCTCAAGACTTAATAATTGGCGATAAAAATAAATCTTGGTATATTATATTTTCAATTATTATTTTAGCATTTTGTATTTTTGCAATTTTGAATCAATCTTGGACTTTTCTTGCTTTAATTATAGTGTCAGCTATTGGAATTCTAACTCTTCGAAAATCAAATCACACTCAAATTATATCTTATAGTCTTTCGACTCATGGAGTTTATATGGGTGAAACTTTTCATTCCTATGGTGAATTTCGAGCTTTTGGTATTCGAAAAGAGACAAATACTTATGCTATTATTCTTTTGCCTAAAAAACGCTTTTCGCCCAGCACAATTATTTACTTCCCAAAGGAAAATGGTGAAAAAATCACAGATATTATTGGCGCTCGCCTACCAATGGAAGAAGTCAAACTTGATTTAATCGATAAAATTATTCGAAAAATAAATCTTTAATCTTGCAATATTTTAAAAAATGTGCTAAAATTTAAATGTCTGCTTAACGCGGAAGAACTTCAAAAGTTAGCTACTGAAAAGTAGCATATGCACCTGTAGCTCAGCTGGATAGAGCGTTGGCTTGCGGAGCCAAAGGTCGTAAGTTCGAATCTTGCCAGGTGTACCATAGAAAAAGCATCAGAGCAATCTGGTGTTTTTTCTATTTTGGTGATATAATCGTTTTATGATTAAAAAAATACCAAAAAGAATAAAAAATAATAAGATTATATATATTTCAATTATCATTTTATTACTTCTATTGAGTGCGATTGTATTTTTTAATAAAATTAACCATAATGTAGAAGAAAAACATAATCAAGATATTATAAAGTATTATTTTAAAGATTCGAAATATAATGGAATTAGTTCAAAATTTATTGAAAGAAAAAATTCAAAAGAAGATGCTATATTAGAAATCCCTGTTACGAAGAATAACAAAATCAATGAATTTATAAATAATAAAATTCAAGAAATTGATGATACTTTTAAAGATGATGCAAAAAAATCAACTTTCGAAAATATTTCAACTGAAAGAATTAGCTATCAAGTTTATTATAATAACGATGATGCTATTTCAATTTTAATTTCAATCAAACAAGATACTCATGGAGCGAATTTGAATGATCAAAATTTATTTTGGACTTTCAATGCTAAAAATGGAGAAATTATAAAATTTAGTGACTTTTTAAACAATAAAGAAAAAGATAAATCTAATATTTTAGAAATTATTAAAAATAAAATTCGAGATTATTTAAAAAATAGTAAAAAAGAATTCTCGAACGAAATTTTGAATGATTTAGATTTTGAAAGTTTCGAAAATATAATAATATTAGATAAACAAACGATTGACTTCCCTTTTTCTAAAGGTCAAATTATTCCTTCTAATTTTTCTTCGGTTCAATTTCAAATTAAAATTTCAGAAATTTCTAATTTCTTGCAAAATGATTTTTCAAGAAAAATATTCGAAGTTCCTGGTATACAAAATTCGAAACAAGCTCAAAAGACAGCGCCATTAACTTCTCAATCTCCTCTTCTTAATAAAGATTGTTCGAAATGTATTGCTTTAACTTTTGATGATGGACCGGGCATATATACTAATAAACTGCTTTCTTATCTTCAAAGTTATAAAGCGAAGGCAACTTTCTTTATGATTGGTCCAAGTGCTCAGAGATATCCTTCTATTGTAAAGCGAGTTTTTGATAATGGACATCAAATTGGTAACCATACTTGGTCTCATTCTTCCTTGCCAAGCCTATCTCCTGCACAAGTTCAAAATGAAATAGCCTCAACCAATAATATTTTACAAGGAATTACGGGTGTAAAACCTACTACACTTAGACCTCCATATGGTGCAACTAATGCGGCCGTGCAAAGAGTTGTTTCTAATCTTGGAATGAGTTCTATTTTATGGTCTGTTGATACTCGCGACTGGGCAGATAGAAATTCGAATATTGTTTGTAATAGAGCAATCTCGAACGCACGCCCTGGTGCAATAATTTTAATGCATGATATTCACCGGACATCAGTTGAAGCGGTTCCGTGTATTCTGCAGAATTTAAGTTCTCAAGGTTATCAATTTGTAACTGTTGATAAGTTGCTTAGGAATCTCCAGCCTGGGCATATGTATTATTCAGCAAAATAAAACTTTATTTAATCTCTGATATATGATAAAATATAAATATTGGAGAGGTGGCCGAGTGGTTGAAGGCGCACGACTCGAAATCGTGTATGCGGGCAACCGTATCGAGGGTTCGAATCCCTCCTTCTCCGCCACGAAAGTAGCTCGCGTTTGTGGGCTTTTTTCGTATAAATCAAAATAAAAACCACTATTTTCGAAATTTAATAGCGGTTTTAAAATTATTATTTTACTAATTCAACTTTAAGATTTTCAATTAATTCTACAGGTGTTGGATCTACATTATTTAAGATAGCAAGATAAATACTGACAAAATCTGCTAGAATCGATCCCCAAAGCACTTGTTCAAGATAAGTTGAACCTTTAAGCTCAATGTTTCGTGCTGCTGGGCGTTTGCCGCTTAAAAGCCTGTCTGATATCTCGAATCGTTTTTGCACGCGTGGATGATCAAAACTACTGCGTAGATTAAATATTGCGAAAAGTTTTTCGACTGGGTGTGAGCTCCAACCGATAAATTCATTATGATTAAATTCCGGATATTCATTAAAGAAGCTAATATTCTTAGCATTTTCATTCCAAGAAATCTTCCATTTATAAGCTAGTGGTGAAAATTCATTCGAACTCAAAAATACTGCACTTCGCCCTGCCGAATAAAGTGCTAACTGCTTTGCATAATTCCGTTCATTCGAAACACTTGCCGCCCAAGATTCGCTTTCTTTTCGCAAAAAATCGGCATAATGCTCAATTTCTTCGTGTTTTTCGTTCGAAATAATTCCAAAATTTACCAAAATTTTAGTTAAAGCTCTAAAATTATAAATTACCGCCATTCGAGGTTGAAGACCTGTTGGCAATTTAACATGAGCAATTTCATTTTTGCGAGCAATTTCTTCTATTTTGCCATGTGAAGAAACTGTGGCAACTTGTGCACCAATTTCAATTGCTTGATTTAACGCTGAAATTGACTCTTCTGTATTCCCAGAATACGAGCTTGCGATCACTAAAGTATTTTTCGAAACACTTTTTGGTAAATTATAATTTCGAATAATTTCGATTGGCAAAGTTATTTCATTTTCGAGCCATTTTTTCACAATTAAACCAGCTAAAGCTGAGCCACCCATTCCTGTAATAACAATATTTTTGATTTCGCGGCCATCATTTTCTGGTGAAATAACTTCAGCTTGAAAAAGTGCCTGTTTCCACTGTTCGCTAGCAACTAAAAGCGCATTTTGCGGGTCGCGCTGAACTAATAAATTAAAATTATCTAACATTTTCCACCCTTTCGAAAAAAATAATCTTGATTATGCTTTAATTCTATGATACAATATAATTAATAAAAAGTAAAGTCAATTAAATATAAAGGTGGGTTATGGAAATTGATATGAATCAAACAAGTAAAATGCCAGTTAGCGACGATCCAGAGCTCGCTAAGATTCTTTCTGGTGTTAGCGGTTCTTCAGATGATTCTGATGACAATCAAAGCACTGATGAACTCCAATATGAAGATTTAAACCAAGTTGAGGTTCCAGTTACTGAAGAAGTTCAACCGGTTGTTGAACAAACTCAGCCAACTGCAATGCCAAGTTTTGGTGGTTTAGATTTAGATACGATTAAAGGTCATGCTCTTGAAGATTTGCGACCATTAGTTGATAAATTAACAGTTTCGAATGAAGAAAAATTTGATATTTATCTTTTGCTTCTCCGTTCAAGTGATGATAATACCTTAATTGAACCAGCTTATAATGCTGCTCGAATGATTGAAGATGAAGCAAAGCGTGCAAATGCGCTTCTCGATGTGATTAAAGAGATTGATTACTTTAAATCAAAATAATTATAAAAACTGCAATAGGTTTTAAACTATCGCAGTTTTTATTTTTCTAAAATCTTAAATTGTACTCAGGATTTTGTAAAATTATTTAGAACTCAATAAAAATAGGCCCTAAGTTCAGAGCCTATTTTTATTTTTCGAAATTAGATTTTTTTCGAATTTTTCTTCAATTTTTTAGCAAAGAATACAATTATTGGTGTGAAAATTGCAGCGACTAAACCAATCAAAACTAATATAGTAGTGTTGTCTTGTTGGTTTTGTTTTTCGCGTAAATATCCAGTTTCTGGAGAATTTAAGCGTTGCTTTGCAATTTCCTCATTGCGTTTTTTGATAGCTTCTGCAAGCTTATCTGCTTCAATTTGAACTTCTTTTTGCTTAATAGAATTTTTAATTTCTTGCAATTTTTCACTTAATTCTTGGCGTTTTTTCTCATCTTTAACTTTCGAAATTAAATTCTCAATATTTTCGATATCAACAGCCGGAAGCTCATTTTTCTTCGTTTTGTTATCTTCAACAATTTTTTCAACTTCTTTTAGTTTATCTTCAGATGATTTTTGGCGCTTACTTTCTGCTTTTTTAGCTTTTTCGATAGCCGATTTCAAATCTTCTTCCGATTTTTTAATTTCTTCAAAAGTTGGATTATCTGCTTTTTGGACTTCTTTAGCTTTATCGGCTTCAGTTTTAACTTCATCTTTCAGCCATTTTTGTGAGTCTTCGAAATCTTTAATTTGTGAATTTAGGGCTGTTTTATCAGCTCGCAAACCGTTCAAAGCACTTTCAAGTTCATTGATTGCTTCTAAGATTTCACTCTCTGAGGCAAGATCTTCAGTTGAATTTTTTATCGCCTCGGCAGTTTTAAGTTGGCTTGAAATATTCAATTTTGACGCCGCATTTACAACTTCTTGCAACTGTGCTAAAGTTTCCTTAGAAAAATTATTAAGATTTTTCAAATTAGCAATTTTGTCTAAAGTTTGCTCCAATTTTTTGGTATTTTTATTATAGCGTTCAGCAATTTTCTCTAGCTCTTTAAGATTTGCTTGTTTTTCTACAGGGTCAAGAATTTTATCATTTTCATTCATGACATCTTTAAAATCGGTGATATATTCAATCACTTTCTTCAATTCGTTGATTGCGTTTGAAGTATCAGTTTTACGCTCATTTTCTAGTGCTACGATTTCAGCAATTTTATTATTTAAAGAATCTGCTGCATTTTTAACGTCATCGTTGGTTATTCCTAAAGGTTGTGTTGCAGTACGCTTAACCTCAGTTAATAAATTAGCAGGGATTATATTTTTAATATAATCTGGCTGTTTTTCGAAATTTTCAAGAGCTTTTTTAGCTGGCTCACGAGAAGCAAAAGCAGTTAAAAGCCTAAATTGAGCGGTTGTAGTATTTCCATATTTATTTGTAGCCTTAACTGTAATCAAATAGTCACCATTTATTTGGTTTTCTTTATTGCTGAATACTTCTTCGGCATCAGTTGTGAAAGAAGTAATATCTGATGTTGGGCTACTTGCTGTAAAGAAATTTCCACCAGCTTGGGGGTTATAATTCTTCTTAAAAGATTTTATTATAGCATCATTAATTGTAGAATTATTTTGCCTTGGTTTATCCCAAACTAATGGCGAGCCTTCTTTCAATGGAGTGCTGTTACCTTGAACATTGAAATTAATCTCTGGTTTTTCGTTTAGATCAAAGTTTATATTTTCTACTGTTACGTTAGACGTATTGTAGTCATCACTTTGATTATCTATAGCATTTCCATTAGGTAGAGTATATTTTTTATTTATAACGCTAAAAGTATCTGTGCCTGTAAATTTATTTAAGTTAACCTTAATATATCCACCATCTTGTTGTGGATTTCCATTCTTATCTGTATTTATAAAAGTTTGATTATTTTCTATTGGCATAATCGTGCCATCAAAGTTAATAAAAGGATTTTTAAAAATTCTTTGGCCTGCTGAAAGCTTTATCGTTACATTTTCGCTTGCAATTCCATAAACTTTTGCTTTTGGTAAATCTTTAAGTGGTGAAAAATCTGTTGCTTTAGTATGGTGAATCCATAGCAACTCAACCTTTTTCCAGTTTTTAACATATGAAATATCGCTAACGCTGTTCATTCCAACATAAGCTGTCTCTATATTCTGGAGACCCGCTGCAGCAGACATATCCTTTAACGACCAGATTGTATGAACATGAATTAATTTTAAGTTTGTGAAATACTGAATACCTTCCATATTCTCAAAATTTCGATACGCATCTTCTGGCCAGAACTCTGTCATTGTTTTAGCTACACCAGCTGTAATTGGACTATCCAGTGTTCGGCTTGGATCACTTTTCATTAAAACCGAATTTAATGCACGCTTAAAATTCACATCTGTAAATTTAATTTCATAACTATCCGGAGCATTGCTTGGATCAACGGGGTTCACCGCTGAAGTATAAGCTGATGCTTTCGAAAAAATATTTTGTTTGTTAATAATTTGTGTTCCATAATACCCACCACCGAGTGCTAGAACCGCTACCGTCATTGCTGGTAATAAAATTCTATTATTCTTTACTTTCATTTAATCTTTCCTTGAATATATTTATGCTTATTCTATTTTACTAAATATTTGCAAAAAAATCAATAGTGTGCTAAAATTTAAATACTTTTCGAAAAGGGGTGATATAATGAAGAAGGTACCTTTAAGGTTTGGAAAAAACGATTTGTTTTTCTGGATCGCTGCCACTCTTTGCACTGAAAGAGTTACAGAGCCAGAGAAATCTTATCTACTCAATGATACCTCCAATTTTGGGGAATTGATTCTTGAAATTGTTGTCAATGAACCTACTGGATTTTTTCGTAGAAAGAGTTTCTTTTTTGAATTAAATGAAGAAAATCTTAAAGAAGCTCAAATTGCGTTTCATAATGGTGAAATTGCAAATTGGCACATTCGAAGAAACAAATCTTCAGATACTAGCTTTAGTTCATTTATTGAGCAGCTAAATAACCAAACCGTTTAAATTCAAGCCGTTCAAAAGAACGGTTTTTATTTTTTCGAAAACTAAAATCGCCCAAAAATGAGCGATTTTTTGCTATTTTTTGAAGATTTCTTTTGTGATTTTTTGCACAATTTCTGTATCGTTCCAAGGTGTTTTTTTACCGTCAATTACGCGGTAAACTTCGTGCCCTAAACCTGTAATTAATACAATATCTCCCTTGCCTGCAATTTGTAAAGCTTTTCGAATTGCTTCTTCTCGATCTGGAATTTCTTGAATATTCGCTGGCAATTTTTCACCTTTTTTCGAAATTCCCGCAATAATTTCTTCACGGATTTGCTTAGCATCTTCAGTGTAGTTTTCTTCATCGGTAATAATAATTCGGTTAGCTAAATCTTGAGCAATTTTTCCCATAATTGGGCGTTTTTCGCGATCACGGTCGCCGCAAGCACCAAAAACCAGAATCGTGCGCTCTTTAGTGATTTTTCTTGAAGCTTTAAGGAGTTTTTCAAGCGCGTCTGGCGTGTGGGCGTAATCTACAACCACGTCAAAAGGTAAATTCGAAACAGCATATTCAAACCTTCCTGAAACTCCTTCAAGATTAGCGATTCCCTCTTGAATATCTTCGAGCGAAATTCCTAAAAGATAAGCGCCAGCCGCCGCCGCAGTCATGTTGTAAACATTAAATTCGCCCGGTAGATTTGTGGCGATTTCAAGTGCAACATTATTATCAATTCGTAGATTAGCTTCGCTTCCCTTTTTGTAAAGTTTGAAATTTTCAATTTTAACTTCTGCAGAATCACTTTCGCCATAAGTTATTTTTTGCTCGCCAGCCTCAAATTTATTGAAAAATTCGAAATAAGCATCATCAGTATTTAAAACAATAAATCTTGGCTGCATTTCGAAAAGTTTTGCTTTAGCGTTAGCGTAGTTTTCCATTGTTTTGTGGTAATCAAGATGATCTTGTGTGAGATTGGTCATGATTGCCATCTCAATAGGAACTCCAGCAAATTTGTATTGATCAAGCGCGTGTGAAGTTGCCTCAATTAATGCAAATTCAACACTAGCTTTTTTTGCATCAGAGAAAAATTTTTGCAATTTCGAAACTGTTGCGGTTGTAGAATTGGTATCATTTACTGTTTGAACGCCCGCAATCTCAATATTTGCGGTTGAAAACATCGCAGTTTTATAGCCAGCTTCTTTTAAGATTTCATTAAGAAAATTAACAGTGGTAGTTTTACCGTTCGTACCTGTTACAGCAATTACTCGTAAGTCGCGCGCAGGGTTGCCATAACGTGTAGCGATAACTTTTGCACGAGATTTTCGATAAGTTTTTTCAAGCCCAGAAATTGCCGTTTTTGGCAGAATTTTGCGAGCCGTTTTTGCTAAATTATTCTTAATGCTCATTCTTGAATTATATCACTTTTTAGATTTTCAGGCAAATTTTTAAAAGAAAAAACCACCCCTTTTTAGGTGTGGAAATATTTGGTAATTATTTTAAATCTTTCGAAACAATACTTTGCTGAGCATTAAATATTCGGTTATATTCTTTTGCGTATTCTTCTGATAATTTTTTAAATATCTATAATTGATTTGTTTAAAATAATTTAATTCCGTTCAACATTCCTCCGGCAGAAAATACGCCAGAAATTAAATACATTATAAAAATACATATTTGAAGTGTTAATAGGATTTCCGCCCAGATTTTCGCCTTTGATTTCCGCCCAGTTTCAATTTCAAATTTATTTGCAGCTTTAAGTGAATAACTAACAGCTATAACTGAAAGCAAACTAAAACCATAGTTGATAATTGGAGCTGGCGAAGGAGCTGGAAATAAGCTTAAAAATCCCAATATTGCAGCAATTTGAATTGGCATAAAATCTTCGCTTTTACCTTTTCGAATAACTTTATATTCTTCAATAATAAATTCATTGTTTTGGGCTTCTCGTGATTTTTCTTGGTTTTCTTTTGGTTTTTCTTGCGGTGTTGGGTAAATATCTTCTGGCTTATATTTTTTAACTTCCATATTTCAAATTATATCATGATTCAATTGAAAATTTCGAAAAAATAAAGTAAAATATTTTTATGGAGAGATGGCCGAGTGGTTTAAGGCGCACGCCTGGAACGCGTGTTGGGCGCAAACTCTCGCAGGTTCGAATCCTGTTCTCTCCGCCAAAACCAATATTTTTTTGAAAAATCCTTGACTTTTCTAAAAATATCAGTTAAAATAGTAAGGTAATTTTGCACGAGTGGTGGAATTGGTAGACACGCTAGTCTTAGGAACTAGTGCCAATTGGCGTGAAGGTTCAAGTCCTTTCTCGTGTACCAGAAATTATTTCCTGTAGTTTAACTACTTGATCAAAGGGCTCTTTCCAGATAAAGGAAGGAGTTTTTTGATTGTCTATTCGGGTGTTCAAGAAGAGATTTCTACATAAAATATCTTTTTGTCGGGCATCTCCATTTCTCATCTGTTGAGCTAGCTTTTTTAGGGTGTTCAAGAATTCATCTTTCGAAATTCTAATTTTATCAGCATCTACCAATATTTCATTGATTTCCGAAATTCGATCCTGTATACTAATCTTCTCATTATCCTTATCATCGATCTCTGAGGCTAATTTATTTCGTAATGATTCAGGGGATTCTTCCGACAGACTCAAATAACTCTTATGAAGAGACTCTATTTTGCGTTCTAGGGCATTTAAACGGCTCTGTAAGCTCCTTCTTTCAATTTTTAGGGAATTTATCCGTTCTTCGCTATGTTCACCAATATAATGACTATATTCATCATATTCTTTATCTGAAAATTCTAAACTATCCAGTATCTGATATAGTGGCTCA
The DNA here is from genome assembly GCA_963526465.1 of uncultured Saccharimonas sp. (SeqCode). Classification (GTDB taxonomy): domain Bacteria; phylum Patescibacteriota; class Saccharimonadia; order Saccharimonadales; family Saccharimonadaceae; genus Nanogingivalis. The sequence goes on along the minus strand of CAUROE010000013.1, from coordinate 1,954 downwards.
AAAATATATTTCGCTCTAATGCTTTTTACTGGACATTCTTTGTTCTCACATCGATAATATAGGTATTTTGAAGTTTTACCTTTACTTGCACCAACTACCATCACGCTTTCGCAATTATTACATATCACCATACCTCGAAGGGGCAGAAATGTTTTCGAATGGATCGTAGGCATTTTAAATAGTCTTCTATTTTTACTTTCTGACATACCTTGAACAGTTTCATAGTCTTGCTCACTAATCATAGGTTTAAAATTAGCCCCATATTCGGTTCGAAGGTCTTTTTCTTTACCTGCTTGAATCAATATACCAAAATAAAACGGATCTTTAAAAATTCTCGAAGCTTGGTTTTTATCATGAAGATATACGGTCCTAGGATTCTTATTCCGCTTACTTACTACTGGTGTTCGGCTGACTTTCTTTTCTTTCCAGAATTTAATCACATCAGTTAAGGTATGACCTTCTAACCGCATATTCCAGCCTTCTTTAATAACCTCGAACGAATCATTAGGCTCATAATATCCCGTAGCTATATTTCGAGAATATCCCCATTTTTCGACACCATTAGATTTTCCTTGGGCATGGTTACTATCTACTCCACGCTGTACTACTTCGCTTTGATAATCTGTATAATTTTTGGCCATAGTAAATAATATACCTAATAGAAGCTTACCATTTCCGGTATTTTCTATTTCTAGAGTAGGGAACTTAAGACTAAGGATTTCGCCACTATCTAGAAGATCTATAATTTTACCAGCCTCAAGCATATTACGACTAAGTCGATCAGGGTGATAAGCTAAAATTCCATCATATTTACCTTTTTGAATATCTTTAATCATAGCCTTAAACTTAGGCCTATTTCCGGAAGTCCACGCCGAGGCACTTTCCTCTATAACTTCAGATATTTCGAGATTATGATATTTCGCATACTTATAGCATTCAGCCCTCTGATCGGGGAGGGATTTCGCTTGAGCATCCTCTCCTTCTGATGATTTTCGAAGATACATTACATATCTTAACGGTTTATTAGGGTCTATTGTTCTAGCATTAACTCTTTTAGCCATTCGAATTTCTCCTGTTTAGAAATATATTATCTCGCCTTTTTCCGATATAATTGAATTTTCGTTATTTTCTAGAGATTTTTTATTTTTGTTAATATTCTCCGATTTGATAGCTTCGAGAATATTAATTAGGTTTGATAGGTTTTTTCCTGCTTTAGAGTTTTGACTCATTAGATTATGTATCCTTTACATAATCATCCGAGTTCCTCTCGATCTGATCATAAGATTAGATTTTATTTACTCCAGAGCCTGCTGTTTTTAGCTCAGCCCTGTAAATTATCTAATTATCGTAAAGTGTTTGAGTCTGTTCTCTAAATTTTACTATCTTACCGTTTCGCTGGATAGTTTTGATGTCTGTAAAATCATTGCTTTCAAGTTTATCTTTGTATAGCTTCATAGCTTCTTCTAAAGATATATTATCGCCTAGGTCTGATATTTTTGAGCTCTTGACTAATACCTTATTGGAATTTGTTTTCGAAATTTGAATCATTTCTTCTTTAGTAGGCTTTAAATCTCTAGATCCTATAACCACATCTATTTCTGATGAAGATAAGGGGAGGTCACCGAAACCTCGCTTTATCTTAACTTCTCGAATTCCTAATCTCTTATTAAGCTTATTAACTACAGCTGATAAACTTATTCGAATCTGTCCTAGAGTAGGGCCAGCTATAAAAGCTGAAGTAGCCACATCATAAGCCGATATATCGCCTTTCTGAATAATAAATTCGATATCATATCCATAATGAACGCTAAGGAGTGCATCTAGCCATTCTATGGTGTAAATTAATTTAGCTTTATTCTTATCATATTCCTGATTAAAAAATGTAAAGAGTTTTTTCTTTATTTTATCATCTACTTTCAAATCATCTAAAATGTTCAGCATTTCAAGATATAGC
>CAUROE010000012.1:0-12935 GCA_963526465.1 uncultured Saccharimonas sp. (SeqCode) | reverse complement strand
AATATGTTCCGATCACATTTTTATAAATCGCACCCTCAAAATTTCCGTCAGGCGTGTTTCCTGCACCACTTTTAACGCGTGCCAATGGCTCATTCTCTTTCGAAAGATAAGTTTTTCCACTATGGTTTTCATAACCAATAATTTCACCAAACTGATCAGACTCTTCAACAATATTGCCAATCATTCTCTGTTCACCACCAACCGTTTTAACGCCCTTAAATAAGCAAATCCCTTTGATTTTATTACCATTTACAGTTTCAAAAGAATCACCAAAAAGCTGGTACAATCCACAAACCATTAGCATTGATACACCTTTTTTGGCAAGCTTTCGTAAATTTGGTGCAATTTTCAGCAAATCATCTTGAATTTGGCTCTGACCCGAGTCCTGACCACCCCCGCCAATAATAATATCAACATCCTCAGGAAAATCATCTCCAGGATTATATTCAACAATTTCGTATTTTATTCCACGAAGCTCCATCTGTTTTTTTAATGCTAAAATATTACCATAATCACCGTAAATATTCATGTTTTTAGCATAAAGCCACAAAATTTTTAAATTCATAAAATCTTCTCCACTTCTGAAATTTTCGAAAGTTCTTTTCGAATTTCCAACATTGCCGTATAAGTTGCATAAATCCGCTTATCTTTTTTTCCTTTTTCGATAAAATCAATAATAGATTCAGAAATATCAAGATTCACACTATCTTCTTCAAAATCGACGTCATCATGAAAAAGTCGAAGCGCCATATCATAGGCTCGATTACCTGAAATTGCTTGAACGCCAGCGTACTTCAAGACTGAAAAATCTACATCCCAAAGCCAGCTCATATCACGGCCATCTGCATAATTATCATTAACCGCAATCATTGTATCATATTTATCAGGATCAAAATTTCGCAAATTTATTCGAAAACCAGCCGGATTTTTAACTAATATAATCTCAATTTCTTTACCATTAATTTTTATTTTCTCGCCTCGACCAAAAGCTGGCTGAATTTTCTCTGCCGCGCAAATTACTTTTTGCCGATTAATTTTAAGTTTTTCAGCATTAAGAATTTCTTCAACTAAAGCAATCGCAGCAGTTAAATTTAAAATATTATGAATCCCACCAATTTTTAGTTTAAACTCATCAGTTTTTCCACCCCAAGAAATTTTTGCAATATTATTCGAAAAATCCTCAAGCAAAACATTTGCTGAAATTTTTCGATGTGATTTTTTAGAATTTTTTAGATGAATTTCATCATCATTTGGAAAAAAATCTGCCAATTTTTGGTTAAATCCAAACTTAACAACTTTTGAAAAATCTTTCGAAAATTCCTTTTTACCCAAAAAATTATCGTTAGCATTCAAAACAACCGATCCAGAAGTATTTTCACCAATCTTATGCAATAATTTTGCAGTATAGTCGATTTCGCCAAATCGATCGAGCTGGTCGCGCATCACATTCAGAAGGAGCGAATATCGTGGCTGAATTAACTTTACAAAATGAGTTGCATGAGCTTCATCAAGTTCCAAAACAGCAATGTCGGCATCAAGCTCGCCGCTCCAATTAGCTTCAGAAAGAATTGCCGCACCCACACCACGAACAAAGTTTGAACCAGTTTTATTCGAAAATACATTTAGCCCTTGGCTTTCGAGTAGTTCAACAACCATTTTTGTAGTTGTAGTTTTTCCATTAGTACCGCTAATTACTACAACACCATATTTTAAGCCCTTTAACATGTTCGAAATAAAATTCGGATTAATTTTTTCCATAACAAGCCCAGGCAATGCCGAACCACTACCTTTCAATCTTGAAATCGCCTGAATAATTTTTCCAATAATTATCAAAATTCTATTTTTCATTATTTCCTCGGTTTTGTTATGTTTGCGTCTCTACCATAAAAAGGTAGCGCAATTTTATCATTTTTACTATTTTTCAAGCTTTCGAAAGCAATTTCTCGCCAATTTTCATCACTTTTCACTGCGACAACTGGAATCTCTAAGCCATCAGCTAAAGTGTTTGCAACTGAAGCTCCGATTCTTAATCCCGTAAAACTCCCCGGCCCCGCAAAAAAACCAATTCCAGTAAAATCTTCATATTTTTTGCTAACAGAATTCAAACATTCCTCTAAAAAAGCCAGAATATCTCGCGCCATATTTCGGCCCAGTTCTTTTTCGAAAAAGTTTTCATCAAGCCAAATTTTACATTTCTCTGTTGATGTATCTAAAAATAAAATCATTACACTTCTCTCACTTTAACTTTTCTTTGATTTTCATTTAAACTTTCAAAAACCAGCTTCAAATGTTTTTTTGGTAAAATTTCAGCTAGATCACCAGCCCATTCAACAACTGTTACATTTTTTGGATTACTTAAATTTTCAGCAAGCTCCATTTCCATAATTCCATAATCATTCAATCTATAAAAATCATAATGCGAGAGTGTTAGCTTCTCGCCTTCATAAACTCGTGATATCGTAAAAGTCGGGCTTTGAACCGTTTCGGAAATACCCAAACCTTTTGCCAAGCCTTTTGTAAAAGTAGTTTTTCCAGCACCAACATCACCAATAAGCTCCAAGACCATTCCTCCAGAAATTTGCTTGCCAATCTCTTCGCCGAAAGCAATCATTTCATCTGTTGAATTTATTTCTTTTTCGAAATTCATAATAATATAATTATATCACGTTTCAGGATTCATTCAAAATATCGAGTATTTTATCCTTTCGAAGCCTAAAATTAATCAAAATAACTGCCAAAATTAAACAAAAATAGCAAATTAGCATTTCGCTAAAGCCAAATCTGATTTCTAACTGCGCTCCTTTGATTTTTGAAAATTCACCAATTATAAAAATTGAATATTTTAAAATTAATTCTGCTATAAAGCCAAAAAAATGAGCGATTGGTGAGAATATTGCAAAAATTCCTGTTAAAAAAGTTGCAAGCATCGCACTTGACACAAATGGTAAAACTAGCATATTCGCAAATATTGATATTACGCTAACCGCACCAAAAGTGAAAATTATCAGCGGAAGTGTTGTAATTTGAGCACTAAAAGTTTCGAAAAATAATTTTAAAGCAGAATTTAGCTTTTCTGGCTTTTCGAAAAAGATTTTTTGCAATAGTGGCGAAAGAATTAAAACACCAAAAAATGAAGCAAACGATAATTGCCAGCCTAGATTAAGCAAGTTCGAAGGTTCGAAAATTAAAGTTATCGCCGCTACAAAAGTTAGAAGAAAATACGCTTGGGTTTTTCTACCAAAATACCATAAAATTAAACCAAAAATTGCCACAATCCCTGCACGAATCATCGATGGCGTAAATCCAACTACAAAAACAAATCCTAAAACCAGTAAAATCGCCACAAATAAAGCTATCTTTCTTGAAATTTTATTAAAAACCCGCTGGGCCGCCATCACTAAAACAGTTAAATTATATCCACTCGCAACCACAATGTGCGTTAAAGCTGTGATTGTTAAGGCTTTAGAAATCTCCTCCGGCAAAGAATTTTTCTGGCCTAAAAGATAGCCGAGACCCAAATCAACCTCTGGTGAAGGAATAAATTTTCGAACTCCTTCAGCGAAAGAATCTCGCATATCGCGGATAAAATCAATCTTTGGGCTAATCTTTATAAGTCTTCCTCGATGAATTGAAATCGCAAAATCACCAAAACCTTCAGAAATTTTCCCTTTTACCGAGATCTCATAGCTCCTACGAATTTTTTGATTTGTTTTTAAGCTAATAAAAGCCTTTCCATTAAATTGTTCATTCGAAATTCCTATAACTTTTGTACGAATTTTTAAGCTTCCATCTTCCTTAAGATCTGGATCTTCAAGAACAGTAGCTCGAACAGTTACATCTTTTTTAATATTTTGTGCGATCTTTAAATTTTCGAAATTATAAACTGAGCCTCGCCACAAAGAAAGCAAAATTCCAGCGATTAAGGCTAAAATTAAACAAAACTTTCGAGCAAAAGTCCAAGAGAATAAGAATAAAATTATTGCTAAAATTAGCCAAACAATTGATTTAAGACTTGTATTTTTCGAAAAAACCGAGAAGATAGTGCCAAAAATAATTCCACCAAAAAATACAAAATTAAGATAAAATCGGTGAATATGAGCTTTAGGTTTCATCATTCTTGGAATTGACGTTTTTTATTTCGATAAATCCGATAGTTTGTAAAAACCATTGGCAAAATTGACAAACTTGAAATCAAAATCATAATCCTCATTGATAATTCACCCGATGGATCTACTCCTTGAAGCGCAAAAAATAAAATCACAAATAAAGAAATAGCAATAACTGAAACGGTATTCATTCCAATTTCATACAAAAACAAATATTGCATGCGCATTCCGGATTCATCAGCTTCACCATACAAACCTTTAAAATTCGCCATATTAAAGCCATTCATCGCCATTGCAGCAATAATTTCTAAAATTCCAAGCAAAAGCGGATTCGACGAAATAAAAATCCGAAGCGAAAAAACTAGCCCCATAAAAACAGCCCCGATTTTTAAAAGTCCTCGCTCTTTATTTTTATCAATCACTTTACCGTAAATAAAAGCTGAAACCAAAGCTGCAATCGAAGAAATCGAAGACAAAACTCCAGCTGAACCATAAGCATTAATACCTTTTAATAAAAAGACCGGCGCAAAAAAGCTCCAAATATATAAAGAATTCCAAGCCATTCCACAACTATAACAAATAACCAAAAGATGCTTATAATTTTGCCATGGAAAACCTTGAAAACTTATTTTTCGAACAGGCTTCACTCGCTCTTTTGTTGTTAAAAGTGGAATCGTCGTCAAAATTAAAATCACCGAGGACACCACAAAAAGCTTCTCAACTCCAAAAAACATCGCAAGAAATCCACCAACTGCAGGAGTTATACTACTCGAAACATGTTCTAAAATATAGGAAATTCCAAGTTGTTTTCCAACTTTTTTGGCAGTTTTAGCTTTCGAAAAACTAACATTATACGAGATATTTTCAACCGAAGTCGAGATTCCTTTAAAAACTGCACTAATAAGGGATATAACCAAACCCATTTCCTTACCAAAAATTCCCATCGAAGCCATTAAAACTAAAGCTGGAATAAACAGAATATTTGCAAGTAGCATTCCATGCTTTGGGCCATTTTTCGAAATATAAAAAAGAGCAGTTATCGAGCCTACAAATTTTGCAATGTAATAAATTAAAATACAAATAGGAACAATCCAGATTGAATGCGTGAACTTATAGATATAAATTAAACTAAAAGTACTTGTTAATTTTGTCGCGAAGACTCGCATATTTTTCGAAATATACAAAACAGCCATTTCATCAAAAGAAATATATTGCCAATAATTTCGAATTTTTAAAAAAGGTTTTAATATTTTTTTAAGCATAAGTATTTATATTTTATCATATTTTAATGGCCTTAAAAAGGTTTAAAAGCTTTATTTTTAAATTAATAAGTGATAAAATTAAAGAATGAATATTTATTTTTCTGGAATTGGTGGCGTTGGAATTGGCGCTCTTGCAAGTATCGCCCACAGCGCTGGCTATGGTGTTTTTGGTAGCGACCAAAATTCAAGTTTAATGATTGAGGAGCTTTCAAAAAAAGATATCGAAATTGAAATCGGCAAACAAGATGGACATTTTTTAAAGCAAAAATTCATCGAAAACGGCATCGATTGGTTTGTTTATACTGCAGCCCTGCCTAAAAATCATCCCGAACTTTTAACGGCAAAGAAATTAGGAATAAAAATTAGCAAACGTGACGAACTTTTGAACGAAATCATCAATTCAAAAAAACTCAAACTTATAGCAATTTCCGGTACTCACGGTAAAACCACAACCACAGGAATGGCAATTTGGGCTTTTCAGCAATTAGGAATTCCAATAAGTTGGTCGATCGGTACAACAATTTCCTTTGGTGCGAGCGGTTTCTTCGACCCAGAAAGTGAATATTTTATCTATGAAGCTGATGAATTTGACCGAAACTTCTTGCATTTTACGCCATCAGTTAGTTTAATCACTTCAATTGACCACGATCACACTGATATTTATAAAACTGAGAAAGATTATTTTGAAGCATTCGCAGAATTTGGATCGCAAAGCGATTTTATTATTTCTTGGAAAGATCAACATCCAGAAATTTTCGAAAATCTAAAGAACAAGGTAATTTTATCTCAACCAGAAGATAATATTAACCTTCCTGGAATTCACAATCGAAAAAATGCCAGTCTAGTTCTTGAAACTATTGATTATTTAGTTGAAACCCAAAATCTTAAAGCTCCAAAAGATTTTTATGAAAAAGCAATTTTAGCACTAAATAATTTCCCTGGTACAAATCGCCGTTTCGAAAAAATAACAAACAATGTTTATTCTGATTACGGTCATCACCCAAAGGAAATTCAATCAACGCTTCAAATGGCAAAAGAAATAGCTGAAAAGCAAGGATTTTCTGGAGTATCATTAATTTATCAACCACATCAAAATATTCGACAAATTGAAGTTCAAGATGAATATACGCCAGAAATTTTCAAGTATGCAGATGAAATTATTTGGTTGCCAACATATTTAAGTCGTGAAAATCCAGATTTCGAAATACTTTCGCCAGAATTCCTTTCAAGGAAAATATCAGAAAAAACAACAATTTTAGATTTTTCAGATAATCCAAAAGAATTAATAGAGAAAATTTTAAGTTTAAAAGCAAAAAACCAATTAATTCTAGCAATGAGTGCTGGCTCACTTGATGGCTGGATTCGAAAAAATATCAAATAATTTAATAAGATTGCACCAAAAATATGGTGCAATTTTTACAAAATAAAAAAGCGGAAAAAAACCGCTTAAATATCAAACTGATGCTAAAAATCTTAATTTTTTAAAATAATCTCAACTTTCTCCATATTATCATCTGGAACTATTGACGGACCACCCGAAAGTTTATTGGCAACTATTTTCACGGATTTCTCCAAGGTTAAAGCAAGATTGTTAAACAAACAAAGTGAGTAAATATTTAAATATAAATCCGAAGAATAGTCAAAGAGTGAAATTAACTCCCACCAAGCCTCTCGTATCAATTCCGAAACATCCTCGTATTGAAATTCATTCCTGGAAGATATTTGAATAATTTTAATAGACCTATCAAGAACTTTTTCCGTACAAGAATTTAGGCATATTACTTCGTTGATAATTTGAGGTTCATTTTTTATAAGATCGATCTTTAGGCTTTCTACGCCCATACTATGCATGTAAAGATCAGGAACAAGATTAAGCTCGTCCATAGTTTCTGAAAGTTTTTTAAATGCACTTAGCCATTCATCAATAGTATGCTGCTCGGGCGCAAAAATAATTTTATCTAAATATTTTGTTGTAAAATCTTCGTTTCTAATCATTATTTTTCCTCTCACTTTATATAATATCATAAAATATACTAAAGCAGTATAGATTATTTTCGCCTTTACTCCGAGCTTCGCTTAGTAATAAAAAAACGCGCTAAGGACAGCTTGACGCTCAGCACTCTAAAATAATCTGAGTTCATGCATCTTATAAGCGAGTTAAAAGACGGCTCAAGTGAGCCGTCTTTTTCATATATTCAACGTCTTCTCATTTTCTTAACTCATATAAGAAAATATATACTACTATTTTGTAGATCCTTTTTTATACTCAAATAGTATTCCATATATGATCTTATACTTTACAATTCTTTTTTTTCCTCCATCTACTTCACACGAGAATTGTATCAAAAAATTTTGATTTCCTTCATCCATTTCATCTATAAATTTTACTCCTCATATCGTTTTTTCACTCCATGCAACATTCTGCGAATATATGGCTTCACAATTTTTTCTGAGCTTCCTCTTCCTACATTGTACACCCCTTTAAAAATAAAATAGATACCTACAAATAAGAGCATCTATTTTTATGGGGATTCTATTGTCTTTGACGAACCTGAAATTTCGTTTCGATATTATTAGTTATATAACCTCTTTCTCTCAGCGCATTGGTTATTTCTGAATAAATATCATTACCATTAGAATCTTTTATAGTAATAATCAAAACAAATTCTTGAGACGGTACATACAGACCATCTCGTGGAGTTAAATCAATTCTGAGTTTCCATCCGTCTTCTAAATTTATCCCTCTGCTTAGTTTTCTATAATAAGATTTTATAGGGCTCCACTTGAAACCATGTTTCACTCTTGCAGCTTCAAATTTTTCATCCCATTTCGATTCAAGCGGAACTTGTCCCTTATAATCAATCTTTCCACCATCTATATATGAATATGTTCCAAAACTGACATCAATATTAGTTCTACAATATTCACGACCATATTTCTGGTCAAGAGGCGGTAAGTAGGCAAGGGTCATTCCTATTTCACCAATATATTTGTTGTTTTTGATAAGAGACTTTGGGTATGGGAAATCATACATTTCCAGATGTGACCCATGAGATATTTTTTGTTTAAAAACAAGCGTTACACAATCTTTGCTGCATTGCAAAATATCTTGTGTATCAGCAGAAGGAATCCCAAATCCATAATATTTAATATTATCAGGATGTTCATCTAACAACTCACGAGAGTTCATTCTAGCAGAATGTATTAACATTGCTTTCGCAAGGAGTAGATCAGGTTCAATCATTTCCTCATATATAGAGGCATATTTCTGCAACGATCGAGGAGTTGAATAACTTGTACCGTTCCCCTCAATAATTTTTCCGCTAGAATTCAATCCCTTTACTCCTAAACCATCAATTTTGTATGATGTAGAATAATTACCACCGTAATCGACAACATCAGGCTTAACAATATAATTGGCACCAGGTCCTCTTCGACTAAAAGGTGAAGGCTCATTAAATTTAACAATCGAATCTGCGGAATCAAATAATGCAACAGAGCCTACTGTTATAGCACGAACAGAATCGGCTGGAGATATAAGGCGGTCATGTTCCCCAATATCTTTTTGGGGAGGCCAATTTCTAAGGGGCAGGCTATTTACATTTCCACTAGAAACAAAGACTTGTACATGGTATGTGTCTTGAATGTAATCTAAAAATACCCCTAAATCAGACATTGAACCATCACAGGGCTTATTTTCAATGCCTAGTGATAGATTCCATATTTTAGTAGTAGATGAATATTTCTCCATCACTTCTTCGATAATTTCCATCAAATCATCTTCAGTAATGGAATCAGTTGACCCAAAATCTTCATCACTATTCGGAATGGCAACAATATCTACAAATTTAAAACGATAAGCTGCGGGTGCAGAAATACTATTTAAAACATTTCCATATTGTATAGTCGATGCAATAAATGTGGCATGTTGTGGATTTTGATAAACTTTATTTACATATTCTTCACGTGCAACAATATAAGGCTTTAAAAATGGATTATCATCACTTATTCCACCATCAATAATTCCGATGGTAACATCGCTATCCCTGTACTCAGAATCCAATAAGGTTTGTATTTCCGTTGCCGAAAAAACGTTCTGAGGAAGGGAATACTCTTGAAAAAAACCAACAGTTTTTACTCCGTTAATAGAGGCCAGCTTAATAATATCATCATAAGAAGTAACTTCTATTTTCAAAAATTTAAGCTGATCACCATATGAAATAATTTCATATTTATCTTCAAAATGAAGTGAACATAATTTACGTATCACATAGTCCCAAATTTGTGCATTATCAAAATCATCTTCAAAATCAAAGACTTTAAGTTTAATAACTTTTTTAATAGAGTTAAAATCTTCCTGTACGATAGAATGGAATGTTGGCGAGATTTTTTCTTCTGGTTTAATAGGTTGAATATCAACTATTGCGGTCATGTTGGCTTGAAATTTTTGTGATGGTGGATTTTTTACCATCTCTATTGTTTCCTGAATATTTTTTCTGCTGACCTTAATATATATTTCATTTAACTCTTCGCTACCAATAATTGGGCAATTTCTACACAGGTCAGATGGTTTGTGTGACTTTGCAATAGCTTCAGGTTTTACAGTTATTTTTCCTACAGCAGGGATTGAATCATTCTCATTGAAAACATCTGAATAAAAAGATAGCAAATTTTCAAACTTGTCAGTTATTTCTCTTTTTAACTGCGGAGTTACTTCGCCAAAAAATTTTAATTTCCCGCCCCCAGCATTCGGAACAATATCTGTTGTTTTGGGAAGAACTAATTTTATAGGTAGATTATTTTCGCTCATAACTAAACCTCCTTCACAATTTTTTGAATAGTTGTTTTTGAACTACCTAAGATGTCAGCGATTGTCTGTAAACTAAAAATTTTAGAATCTTTATCTCGCAAATATTTTGCCTTGATTTGTAATAGCTTTCGTGAATCATTACAGTTTTGAGGAATGATATTTTTAGTAATAAATAGTTCTTCATAAATACTAGATACACTAAAAGAAGAGTTATGGATAACAGAGTTTCTTATGGCTTTGGTTATTATATCTTCTATATCAGAACCACTTTGCCCATCAAGTAAAGTTGAAATTTCTAAAATTTCCTTTTGACTAAATTTATATATACCATTGGAAAATGAGGTAATCAATGCTGCAATGGCATCTCTATCCGGCAGTTCTATTTCTAATTTATAGTCAAATCTTCTCCATATTGCGGGATCAAGTAACTGCTGATGATTAGTAGCTGCTAAAATTAGGCTATCTTTGCTCATTGTATCTATATTCTGCAAAAGACTATTAACAATGCGTTTCAATTCTCCAAGTTCGTTGTTATCATCTCTAGCCTTTGCAATAGCATCAAATTCATCTAAAAATAATACGCAAGGCATTTTTTGTGCAAACTCAAACAAGCTACGAATATTTTTAGCAGTCGTACCAAGGTATGAAGAAATTAGGCTATCTAACCTAGCAACAACGAGTGGTAAATCTAATTTTTTAGCAATTAGGTAGGCACATTTAGTTTTTCCACATCCAGGTGGTCCATATAACAACAGCGAGTTAGATCCATTTATTCCAAGAGAGTTAAGTTTATCTGCATTTTGATAACTTAAAATAAATGAGTCTAATTTTTCTTCATTTCGTTTTGAGAGAATAACCTCAACATCATTTTGATATGGATAAATAATGTCAGCAAGGTCCATTCTTGATTCAGTATCTACAGGAATAGTAATAGAATTAGAACTATTCATAGGAGTTAAGGCGGATTCGGCTTGAGCAGATAATAAACGTTGAAATTTACCTGCAGAGCGGGAATCATTATCCTTTTCCAACTTTGATACTAATTGTTTTGTATAATTTATAACCTTGGCTTGATCATGCTTTAATGCACCCTCTATGATCTTACCAATTTCAATAGAATATTTCATCATTACACCTCCTCTTTTATTATAACAGGACAAAATTTAAATGTAAAGAACGAATATCGATATTTCAGGAACGAATTATAGTATTTCGCGTATTATCCTCCATATTTAGGAATATTTCAAATTTCGTTTCTTTATATTTTGTATAGTTAATATTTTCCCAATAGCTCTGATGGTGCATGATACATTATACAGATCAACAAAGAAATATTTTTTCCTCTGTAATCATCATTATGCTTTAACTTACTTTTTTCAGGCTCTATTCCGCCATTGCTTTGCAGCCTTTCCTTTTCAATCCTTGCCCTTTTCCTTTCCTTAATTGTCGGCATCAATCCTTTTGAACTCACAAAACATGGTATTGAGCCTGAAGTTATCGCAGACTATCTACTGGAGCTGTTTAAAGGGTTATATCCTGAACATTTTGGAATTTACTCACTGGATATTCTATCACATAGTTTTCTGACGCTTGCTAGAATTCCAAACACTTCTTTAGTGATGTTACCAAGTTTACTCACTAATCAGTCCTTTCGAAACAAACTATTAAAAGAGTTAAAAGACCCAATCGGGCTGGAAAGTTTCTGGAACTGGTTTGAACTACTTAGTGAAGCTCAACGTCATCAGATGTTAAACCCCATTTTGAATAAATTCCGACAGTTTTTGCTTCGTCCGCAACTTCGAGCTATGCTTGGACAAAGTAAACCTAGTTTTAGTCTAGTGGAAATTTTTCAATCTAGAAAGATTGTATTGATTCCCCTTAATAAAGCAGTAATTGGTTCAGAGTCTGCAAAACTAATTGGTAGCCTAATCACTTCAATGCTATGGATGTTAATTTTGCGCCAGTCTTCGGTTGAGCCAAGCAAACGCCAATCTGTCTTTATCTATATTGATGAAACACCAACTTTCTTAGGAATCCCCAATTCTAACTTAGACGAAGCACTTTCGCAATCTCGCCAGTTTAATGTTGGCTGGAATATCGGCTTCCAGCATCTTGCACAGATGTCACCCCAGTTAAAAGCTGGAATTGAATCTAATGTTGCGAATAAAATTGTTTTTGGCTTAAATCTTGATGAAGCTCGCGAAATGGCAAAATATACTCTGGAGATTGATAAAGAAGATTTTTACAGCTTACCACCATTTTGGGCATATATTCGTACTGAAATTTCACAAAATACTTATCGTTGGATTATTGGTAAAGCCTACCCACCTAAACCAAAAATTAGAGATAGTCGCACGCCTTTTTTGAATAGCTTAACCAAATATGGGCAAAATATAACAGATATTGAAGCTGAATTTGAAAGTTATACTTTTGAAAAACCGGCTTCAAAAGACAACAATTCGCCGCAACAGCTAACAGATTTTGGACGCAAAAAGCGTTCCAATCGCTCTTCGAATCGTGTTGATAAAGAAAATTCTTCAACCCCTGATAAATAAAGGTTTTCAGAATTTTTACTCACACTACTTACTCCGTAACTATGCACATTTTACGAGAGCACACCCTTTAAATTTTAATGGAGAACAAAACAGATGAAATGGAATTACAAAACAGATAACGACACGCAAATTCTTTACTTTTTAAATCAGAGCTACGAAGAAGAACAGAAACAACTTCAAACTTCCATTTCTGACTTAACCG
>CAUROE010000011.1:0-13009 GCA_963526465.1 uncultured Saccharimonas sp. (SeqCode) | reverse complement strand
TATTTTGAAAAAGCTTATTTTTATGTTAAAATAGTAATAGTTAGTGAAAAAGGAGGAAAATGTCTACTAATAAAAATAAGGCAAAAAATCTTCAAAAAATAAAAGATTTTATAGCCGATAATAAATTTGCAATAATTTTTACAGTTTTGGTTGTTCTTTTTTTGAGTGGAATGATCTGGCTGTCAAACCTTCAAAAAATTGATTTGAGTAATATTGATATTTCGAAAGAGATTTCTTCAAGTAAAAATTCAGGCGATATTTCTGAACATATTTATCATAAAAACAACTCGAAAGTAACTTTGGTTGAATATGGTGATTTTCAATGCCCAGGATGTAAAACTGCAGCCAACCGCGTTAAATCAATCGCAGAAGAATATAAAGATAAGGTTAATGTGATATTTCGAAACTTCCCATTAGTCACAATTCACCCAAATGCACTTGCTGCAGCGAGCGTTGCTGAAGCAGCAGGCTTACAAGGAAAATATTGGGAAATGCACGATTTGCTTTACGACAAGCAAGATGAATGGACGGCTTCAACTGCTAGCGAGCGAATGGAATATTTTACAGAATACGCTAAAGAATTAAATCTAAATATCGACCAATTTAAAAAAGATATTGAGAGTGATAAAGTGAAGGCGAAAATTAAATTTGACCAAGCTGTTGGTTCGAAAGCGAAAGTAACTGGAACACCTTCATTCAAGCTTAATGGCAGAGATTTGTCTTCTGATATTTGGGGCGATGATTCTAAATTAAAATCAGCCCTAGATGAAGCAATAAAGAATCAGAAATAACCGCATAGTAAAATCTCACTCAGTAAAGAGTGAGATTTTCTTTTTGTCACTTTTTATTGTTCAATGTAGCGTTGCCATTCAGCAGGCACCACATCCACCGCAATTATTTTCTTCCTTGAAGGAGGAAAATTGATTTTGATAGGCATGCGGTCTCCTTTTATTCATGCAACTCACGCGCTCGACCGATTCCTTTATTTAATAAATTTTACACGTTTTTGCGCGAGCCTATGAACTATTCTATCAAAAAAAATAACAAATGTCAAGAAAACACGCTATTTTTATGGTTCCTCCCAAAAATAACCTTAGCGCTTACACTTATATAATATACCATTTTATACACAAGCGCAATACTTTTTTATTATTTTTATGATTTTCGAAAAATCGCCAAAGTTGCTTCAACTTCTTTTGAAATATTGTGTTTTTTACACCATTCGTTAACTGCCTTTGAAGCTCCTGGTAGGGCTTGATTTCCATAGTCATCTATAACAACGATTGCACCACTTTCAAGATTATTCCAGATTAAATTAAGCGGATCTAAAATTGAATCATAATAATCCCCATCCAAAAAAGCAAAGCTAATTTTTTCAGGAATTTGTGTTTTCGAAAGTGTATTAAACCAACCTTTTATAATTTTTGGCATTTTTTTAATATTTGATTTACGCAAATTTGAAATTAATTGCTTTTTGCTAGCACACAACTCACCTTTTTTAAAAACTTCACCCAAAGAATTAATATCTTTCGAAGATTTTTCTGGCAGACCTTCAAACGAATCGTAAAGCCAAAGCGTTTTAGAGCTTCCCCATTTTTCAAGAGTTTTTGCCAAAAACACACTAGTTGTACCAACATAACAGCCGAACTCTACAACGTCTCCAAAAAATGCGCGAGTCTTTTCTAACTCGCGCAAAATTACTTTAATCTCGCGTTCATCAACTTGATTACTCAATAACTTCATATTTAAATTATACTACGAACGCTTGATTGTGCCAACAATATCATAAGTTTCATCTTCACTAGCAGGAATAAACTCACCAGAAATCTCAACTCCGCTTGAGCTAGCTTCTCCGTAAAGATTTAAATTGCTCCCACCAGAAACAGCATATTTTTGGCCTTTAGAATCAACAACTCCAACCTTACATTTATTTGGATTTGAATTATCAGTTTTACCCTTTTTTAATGAAAGACAAACTACATTTCCTGAAATTGTTATATTTTTTGAAGACTGATTCTGATTTTTATTATTCGAAATATTTCGGTGAGCAACTGGTAGTGTAAAATCGAGAAGCTTTACAACAAAACCTACTGCAAAAACTACAGCTACCAGTACAGCAATCACCAAAATTGAGGTTAATTTTCGATGAAAAGATTCCTTTTGATATTTCGAAATCTGTTTCATTTTATTTTAAGAATCCCATCACAACGATTACAACAAGACTAATTAAAGTTAAGATAGCCATCAATGGAGCAGTTCTCTTAACCCAGTTTTTATAAGGCACGCCTGCAAGCGCTAAACCAGCCATTAATGATGCAATTGTAGGGGCAATCATATTAAGAAGTCCAGATGCAGTCGCAAATGCAACAACAGCAATTTCTTTAGTTGAACCAGCCAAATCTGCAACAGGAGCAATAATTGGCATTGTAGCCTCCGCTAAACCAGAAGATGATGGAATGATAAATGACATCGGGATATAGAAAATATAAGCCAAAACACCAAATATCTGTGATGGAACTTTTCGAAGAAGTTCTTCACCCCAATAGACAATCGTATCTTGAATTCCGCCAGCTTGCATCAAAACACCAATTGCTGCAGCAACCGCAATAATTAAAGCAACACTCAATAGGTCTGCCGAGCCAGCAAGGAAAGTATTTGTTACAGAAACGTCATCTTTTTTAAATTCTTCATGGTAAAGAATTTTAATCATTATTGTCGAGATTAAGAACAGTGCTGAAATTTCGTTAAAGTACCAAGAGCCGAACGGAACAGCATGTTCAAATCCGAAGATTCCACCAACAATAGGCAAAGTTGCGAGCCATTCGTGCCAGTCTTTAAAGAATGTTACGTGCAAATCTTCCCAAGGAATAAGTGACATAATCATCACAAGGAAAGTTAGCCCAAAAATTCCCATCACAAATTTTCGCTCAAGTGTAAATTCTGGTACTTTCGAAGCATCAACTGCTTTAACTGCTGGTTTTCCTTTAGAATCTTCAGCATATTCACCGGCTTTAACTTTAGCAGCATATCGCATCGTAAAGATAATCGAAGCAACTAAAGATGCAACTAGAATTATAAACTGAGGCAATAATATTTTCGATAATTCTGCGCCAGCAGCATTTGCAGCAATAATAGTTGAGAATGGATTTACCGTTGAAGCTAAAACGCCTGAACCAGCGCCAAGAACAATTACCATTACGGCAGTCATTGAATTATAGCCAGCAGCAATCATAATTGGCACGATTAATGCATAGAATGCCACCGCTTCTTCTTGCATACCATAAGTAGTTCCACCAATCGCAAAAAGTGTCATTAAGACTGGAATAATCCACTTCTCTTTGCCTTTCATCTTTTTGAGCAAGCCACCAATTGCAGAATCAAGTGCGCCGGTTTTCATCACAACGCCTAAGAACCCACCAAGAATCAGGATGAATACAATTACATCAAGTTTCTTAGCCATTCCATAAATTGGAGACAAGAAAATATCCCAAAATCCTTGCTTTAGATTAATGTAATATTCTTTTTTCTCTTCTTCAGCTTTTTTAAAATCGCTTGCCGCATTTTTATAGCCTTTGCTTTCTGCGTCAGAAATTGAAATTTCAGTTTTTGGATTTTTAACTTCTTCAACAACTTTCAAGCGCTTTTCGGTCTGCGAATAACTGTTGGACTTAATTTTTCCATCTTCTAGTCGTTCATAACGACCACTTGGTATGAGCCAAGTTAATCCAGCCATTATTGCAATAATAATGAATAAAACACTAAAAGCTGACGGCGATTTAAACACTTTTAGCTTTTTCGAAACCTTTTTAACCTTTTTTGAAGCAGTTTTATCTGCATCTTTTTTCATAGCCATTTTCTTCTCCTAAAATTACAAAGTTAAAGCCATAACCGCTTTAATTGTATGCATGCGGTTTTCGGCTTCATCGAATACAATTGAAGCGTTTGAGTTAAAGACTTCATCAGTAACTTCCATTTCTTTCAATCCATATTTTTCGAAAATTTCTTTTCCAATTTTCGTATTTAAATCATGGAACGCTGGCAAACAGTGCATAAACTTCACATTTGGATTTCCGGTTGCATGAAGAAGCGCCGTATTTACTTGGAAGCCGCGTAGTTGATGGATTCGTTCTTCGAATTTATCTTCTTCTCCCATTGAAACCCAAACATCAGTATAGATGAAATCTGCGCCGTGAGCGGCACCATATAGGTCGTCTGTAATTGTAATTTTTGCGCCAGTTTCACGAGCAATTTCACGGCATTTTTCAACCAAAGCAGGATCTGGATGAAGATTATTTGGGGCAGCAATTCGAAAATCAACGCCCATTTTAGCTGAGCCAACCATCAAGCTGTTTGCCATATTATTGCGTCCATCACCAACAAATACTAATTTAGCACCTTTTAGGTATCCAAGATGTTCTTCCATTGTCATAAAATCAGCCAAAATTTGAGTTGGGTGATACATATCAGTCAAACCATTCCAAACAGGTACACCAGCATATTTTGCAAGTTCTTCAACAGTTGAATGATCGAAACCGCGAAATTCAATTCCATCAAATGAGCGACCAAGCACAATTGCTGTATCTTTAATTGATTCCTTTTTACCCATTTGAATATCATCTTTACCTAAAAATTCTGGGTGAATTCCCAAATCTCGAGCCGCCACAGTAAAAGCGGTTCGAGTTCGGGTTGAAGTTTTTTCAAAAAGCAAAGCAACTTGCTTACCTTCGTGAATTTTGTGAGCAATTCCAGCTCGCTTTAAACGTTTATATTCATGCGAAACATCAAGCATTAAGCGAATTTCTTCTGGTGTAAAATCTAAAAGTGTTAGAAAATTTCGATTTTTCAAATTTAATGCCATTATTAAATCTCCTCTCTCCAAATTGGCATTGACATACATCGTGGGCCTCCTCGTCCGCGACCAAGTTCAGCGCCCTGAATTTCAATAACTTCCACGCCAGCTTCACGCAAAGCTCTGTTGGTTACATAGTTTCGGTCGTAAGTTACAACTACACCTGGAGCGATCGCTAGAGTATTTGAGCCATCATTCCACTGTTCACGAGCCGCCGCAATTGGATCACCATCACCACATTGAATCAGAGTTACATGGTCAAGACCAAGAACTTCCTCTAGAGTTTCTTTCAAATTTGTTCGATGAGTAATTTTTGGCTGACCTGGAATGCCAGAATCTTCCAAAACGTAAATATTCAATTCACCATCTTTGTCTAAAATTTCTGGGTGAACTGTAAATTTATCATAATCAATCATTGTGAAAACAGTATCAAGATGCATAAAAGCATGTGAAACTGGAATTTGAATTGCTAAAATTTTATTAAAATCTGAAAATTCAAACAATTTCGAAGCAACTTTTTCGATTGCTTCAGGAGTTGTTCGTTGTGAAACGCCAATTGCCATCACATTCTTCGAAAGAACGAGTTCATCGCCACCTTCCATATTGAATTTATTATAGCGATCAAACCAAACCGGAACTTCACCACCAGGAGTTTTTGCTGCAAATCGTGGGTGATAGCGCATAATATATTCCATAAACAAACTCTCGCGTCGACGAGCTGGATATCGCATTTTATTAATTGTTAAGCCATTTCCAACTGCAGCTGCTGGGTCACGAGTAAAGTAAAGATTTGGCATTGGGTCGAGCAAAAATGGATAATCACTCTTAAAATAATAGTTCAAATGAGATTTTTCATCTTCATCAGTTTTAATCTCATCTTTTTTAACACCCGCCATAATTTTTCGAACAAGCTCGAGCGGCTCAAATTCTCCTAAATAACGCATCAAAGCGTGCGTTACATGTCGTTCACCTTGCTTCGAAGCTCGCACAAAATCAGAAATAAATCGCCACTTAATTTCATCATTATAAAGCGATTCTGCCGCTAATTGATCGAGATAAAGAACTTCAACTCCATGGTTTCGAAGAGTTTCCGCAAAAGCATCATGCTCAGCTTGTGCAACTTCCAAATATGGAATATCATCAAAGAGTAGCTGTTCCAAATAATCCGGAGTTAACCCTTCAAGTTCTTTTCCTGGTCTATGTAAAATTACGGTTTTGAGTTTTCCGATTTCACTATTAACTTGAATCGGTTTTTCACCCATATTCCCTCCCTTTATTTTATGTTTATGCTTTAATTTTACCATAAAGATTATCTTTTATCAAACAATTTAACTTTATTGACTTTTTATTAGAAAAATTATATAATAATAGCATCTTAGTACATTTTTGGAGGTGAAAATATGGTAAAAATTAGAGTTTCGCACAAATTTCTAAAACGAATAGTCGAATTAGACATTCCAGAAAATTTACTTATCAAAGCCGAAAAAGGCTACTCTTCTGCAATTTATAAAATTTTTAAAATGTATTTTGCCAAATGTAACTATTCGCGCAAAAAAGTTCAAGCCCAAAGTATAATTTTTGAGAGAATTGACTCAAACTTTAAAACCGTAAAAAGTCAATCTTTCGCACATAGATCAGATGATTTATCAGCCTGTGAAAAAGAAAATTGCTCATTTTGTGAAAATGGGCAATACGGCAAGTGTCCAAATAACCGCTATAGATAAAAACCCTTTCGAAAAGGGTTTTATTTTTTAACTTGTTTTATAGATGAATGCTTTTGATGGCGAGTGCGAGCTTTTGAATTTTTCATCTTAGCGGTAATTCGATTTACATCATGAATGACCATTTGTGGATAAGGCAAAATAATATCGTTTTCATCAAAAGCTTTCTTGATTTCCCGACGAAAAATTCCAGCAACGTTCCATTGCTTACCAGCCTTCACTCTTCCTAGACACTTAATTTCCATCGAAGAATCCAAGAATTTATTCACTCGTACGAATACAATTGGCTCAATAATATCTTTTTTCAATTCCGGATCTTCAAGCATTTTTAGCCCAACATTATTTATCACCTTTTCCAAAACATCAATATCTGTATCATAAGATACACCAAAAAGTAAGTTAACATTAGCATATTTAAACGAAAGATTAGTCACCGCTTCACTTGCACCGTTTCGAATTGTATGAACCTTCCCATCACCATCGCGAACCTGAGTAATTCGTAAAGAAATATTTTCAACTTTCCCCGAAATTAACCTTCCAGCAACCATAATCTCAATTGTATCTCCAACTCGATATTGATTTTCACCAACGATAAAAAATCCCGCTAAAATATCACGAGTTGTTGTTTGAGCACCAAGACCAACCACGACACCAATTAAACCAGCACCCGTCATTAAAGATGCCACATTAACACCAATTGAACTAAGAAAGTTTATCGCTGCAGTCATCCAAATAACAATATCAATTGTAGTTTTTGCAATTTTCGAAATTGTTTCATTTCTTTTTAAACGTTCTTCGGAACGCTTTATTTTTTTAGTTTTCTTACGAACACTAAAAGCGAAATCAATAATTCTACGCGATAAAAAACTCGCAAAAACTGCAATAAGAATAATTGTGATTGGTTCGAACCAGTCATAATCTAAAAATCCTGTTATAAATTTTTCGAAACTCTTAAAAATATCCATCACTAATTATCATTAAAACATAAACACTTTATTTTTTCAATATTCTAATACCACAAAGTTAGAATTGCATCGTCAATTTTTCTCGCTTGTTCGATTTGATTATTTTCGGCGTAGAAGTCTCGCTTCTTAACTAAAAAATCATGAATATTTTTTTCATCACCAGAAAGTTCCGATATCTGTTTCTTAATAGAAATCGAACGAGCTTCACCGCCATCAGATTTAGTTATTTTTCCCATTAAAACTAAATTATCGACATGCTTTGCTACCGTTGCAACAGATTTATAGCCCATACCACGAGCAATTTCGCGATATGTTGGGCTATAACCAGATTCTTCAATAAAAACTTCTATAAAATTCAATAGTTCAACTTGTTTTTTAGTCAAATTAATTGCCATTATCTTCACCTAACAAAATAATTATATCTGAACCTTCTCCTATTTTTGATAATTCTGATGGTAATTTTTCAGCTTTGGTTGAATATTTAGATTCAAGTTTTTTAATTGTTGCAGTTTTTGAATCTTCTTTTACATAATAAATTTTAGTTTTAGCATAGTCTCGCTTTGGCGCAGAATCAATATCTTGAATATTAAAGCCTTCTTTCTCAAGCTTTTTCTGTTCTTGAGCTGCTAGTCCTGAATAATTCGTACCATTTAAAATTTTAATTTTAGCGTTTTCTTTAATAACCTCACCGCCAATTGTATTTTTTGAAATATAAGCTTGAATTTGGCTATAATTATAAGTTCCAGCTTTTGGCAAAACTGCGCTCACTGAATTAATTAACCCAGTTGTAAAATAATTTGCAGACTGATCATTTTCATTAATAAGTGGTAAGGAAGTTATAGCTCCACCGTTAAAGTCTTGAGCAATTTCAGCCGCAGTCTTTAGTTCATCTCCGCTAAATGAGTGATGGATATTTTCGCCCAAAGATGAAGCGAGCGAAAGTAAAGTTATTGGGTTAGTTTTTTGTTCGTTTATCTTAGAAAACGCCGCTTTTAAAATCTTCTGCTGATTTCGTTCACGGTCAAAATTACTTCCACTCAAACCAACTCCACCCTCTGAACCTCGAGCTCGCGAAAACGCCAATGCCGTTTCTCCATCCATATGATAAGTTTCACCACTCTTATAGTTAATTTTCGTAGCTACATCATAAACTCGGTTCGAGCCATCATAAGCTTCAACTTTCACATCAATTCCGCCAACAGAATTAATAGCATCGATTAGAACCTTCCAATTACCATGAACAACATATTGAATATCTAAACCTAAAATTTCTTTTGCTTTTTTAGCTAAAGCATTTTGGCCAGCTTTCTCTGATTCTTCTTCACTTGAGCCACTATTTTTAGCATCATAATAGCTACAACCATAGGTTTCATTAAGTTTTCCGGCAGTTGTTCCAAGCCAGCTTCGACAAGTGTGTTTAACCCAAAGATCTCGTGGTAACGAGATGGTATAAATTTTCTTAGTTTCTTGATTGACAGACACAACCATCACAGAATCGGTCAAATTTTCACCATCCCAACCTTTTGGTGAAGTTCCAAAAAGTAAAATATTTGTACGACCATTAGAATCGGCCTTCAACTTTTTCTTCTCTCCAAAAACGGCACCAATAACATTACCATTCGTTAATTTATATAAATCTTTGTATGCTTTATACACAAAGTATCCGCCAACGATAATTAAAATCAATAAGATAATAGCAAAAATTCGCCCCAAAATTCGACGTCGCTTAAATTGCTCTAAAGAAAGAGCTTCTTTACCTTTTTTCTCGCGCTTCAGATTATTTTTTTCGTGTTTTCGAAGAAGTTTTCGTTGTTTTTTCGAAGCTATTCGTTCTTTCCGTTCATTTTCCTGGACTTCTTCAATTTCTAAATTCTGTAAAGCAGATTCAATATCTTCATTTAAATTTTCTTCTCGATTTTTAGCTTTTTTCGAATGCTCAATTTCCGTTATTCTTGGTTGAGCCTGAGTATTCGAAACTGGTTTTTTAGCTAATTTCTCATAACTGTTATCACGACTTAAAGAATCGACCCGCCGCCTTGGTGTGAACCCATCTATTGATTGCTGATTTTTTTTCATAAGCTCTTTCAATTATAACAAATGATACTGCTAAAATCAAATAAATATGTAGTGCATTTGGTAGTCCTGAAAAGAAAAACCATTGAACTAAAAACGCAGTTAAAATTGCCCAAATACACTTCTCTTCTCTAGATTTTAGAAAAATTCCGAATATTATTAGCCCCCAAATAATTAAACCAAAAATACCCAATTCTAATAAAATCGATAAAAATTCATTCTGAACAATTTCTGAACTGTTAGCTATCTGGTGTGTGGAATTTAAAATCGCCGTTCCAGAAGCCCCAGAGCCAACTCCAAAGAATACAACAAAAGGGTTCGAAAGCCAAGTTTCTATCGCTAGATCCGACATTCTCGTGCGTTCATTGGTTGACTTTTCAACATAACCATCGAACATTGCCTTTTTAGGTTTTTCCACAACTTTTTCTGTTGGCTCTTTTGAATTTAAACCATTACTCTCAATTTCTGGCTCTTTAATTTCTTGATTAATCGCTTTTTCAATTTTCGGCAATTTAATTTTTCCCAAACTTATTTGGTTTACGCTTTTCGAAATCGAATCATAAAAACCATCACTCACTCGTGGGTTTAGCTCAGTAAAAATTGCATGAAAAATCATTCCACCCAAAAAACTTGAAACAATAAACCAGCCAGAAATTAAAAAATTTCGTAAAATTACTTTTTTCGAAAGTTTTTGGTTTAAAAAAATCAAAACTAAAACTGCCGATAAAAGTGCAAAAATTGCCCCCCGTGAAAGTGTTAAATATAAAGCAAAAAGCATAATCCAAACTGCTATTTTTTCTTTTTTTGTAGATTTTTTATTAAAAATTCTACTTATTAAAATTAAAATTGGCGCAAGAAGCATGCTTGCAAAAAATTGTGGCTCAATTGCAAAAACGCTTGGGCGCACAAATCCAAAACCTTGTGCGCTACATCCAGCGCAAAGACCCCAATCCAACCAAGTTCCATAAACAACCTGAATTATTGCAAAGATTGACATTAGAAAAGCACTAAAAATAAAGTTTTTTATAAGGCTTTCAAACAATTTTTTATTTTTCGAAAAACTCAAAATCGCCAAAAAATCAAGCCACAAAACTAACCAAACGCCAGAAACTAAAAAACTTCTCAATTGATTTTGCGAACTTAAAATCGTTAAAAAATTCCAAAAAATAAAAAATCCAGTAATTAAAACTGCGTTATTTTTAAAAAGAATTTTGCGGTTTTTAAAAATATTTTTAATACTAAAGAGTGCTAAAATTACAGAATAAATTAGAGCGATTGAAAATTCTAAATTTGCGCCTGCCGCTTTACCAAAATTAAAATTTGGGTAATATGAAAACCAAACCATAAATGGCGCAAAAAATAATATTTTTTCAACTAAACTAAGTTTTTTAAAATTTTTCATTAAATCCTTTCCTAATTTCTCTTTCGAAATTTTTCTTAAAATTATCTTTCGAAAAACTTTTAGCACTTTCTGAAACTTTTTTAGCGTCAAAATTTAATTTTTCGAATTTTTTAATAGCATTTAAGATTGAATCAACTGATTGCTCATTAAAAAATACACCATTTTTACCATCTTGGATATAATCTTGCGAACCACCTTTATTAAATGCTAAAATTGGAGTTCCAGTAGCAAGAGCTTCGATTGGTGCAATTCCAAAAGGCTCCAAACTCGGAAAAATAAAACCTTTTGCTTCGCCGACAATCTTCGAAAGCTCTTTTGGGCTATTAACTCTTTGAATAAATTCAATATTTTGTGAGTTTTTTGCAAGATTTTTCAACTTTTGATGCTCAGCTCCGCCACCAACCAAAATCAACCTTTTACCATTTTTAATAAAAGCTTTAACTGCTAAATCAAGTTTTTTCCAATTAACTTGGCGAGAAGTTGTAATATAGTAATTTTTCTTTTTATCCTGAAATTTAAATTCTCTAATTTCTACTGGTGGAAAAACCACATTTGATTCTCTTTGATAATACTTCGAAATCTCGTTTTTAGAATAGTTTGAATTTGCAATCAAAAAATCTGGTTTTTGAGCAAGTTTAAAATCGTTTTTTCGAAGTGGATTAACCAATAATTTAAATAAAAATCGCACAAAAAAATTCAACCTACCAAACCCAGGATTTTCAATATAATCATTATACATTCCCCAATAATATTGAATTGGAGGACCTTGTAAATAACTAATATGAAGCTGATTATTCGAAAGGTTCAAACCTTTACTTTCAGCGCAGCAAATTGAAATAATAACATCAAAATCTTTTAGTTTTTTGCCTAAATTTCGAAAATATAGAATTCGCCCAACTGGTAATATTTTACGCAATTTTGCCGGAAAAATATTTAACCAACCAACCCGAACATCATTTTTTGAAAACCAATCAACTTCTTTTTCTGAATATTGCGATGTAAAAATTGGTGCTTCAGGGAAAATCTCTGAAACCGTAGCAACAACCTTTTCAGCACCACCATAAGTGGTGAGCCAGTCTGTCACAATCGCAACTTTCTTGCCATTTAGCCATTTTGGATTTTGCATTATTTTGCCCCTCTTCGAAAAATTACACTTGCAACAGTTTTAAATAAAATTTGAATATCAAAAATAATTGACCAATTTTGAACATAATAAACATCCAGCCTGCGGCGTTCTTCAAAAGAAATGTCACGCCTACCTGAAACCTGAGCCAATCCAGTGACACCAGCTTTTACCGCCAAAATAATATTTTTTCTATTCGATTTGTTAATCTCTTGTGGAATTAAAGCCCTAGGACCAACAAGTGAAATATCGCCACGAACAACATTAAAAAGCTGCGGCAGTTCATCAATAGAAGTTGCACGGATGAATTTTCCAATTTTTGTAATTCTTGGGTCGTTATCAAGCTGATCTCCATTTTTACGATATTCTTTAGAAAGTTCAGGTTTCCCTATTTTTTCGAAAGCCTGTTCAGGAGTTAAGCCGTCAAATTCAGCCTTTTGTGAGCGAAATTTATAGATATAAAACTCCCGATTGAAGCGTGTTAGGCGAACTTGCCTAAAGAAAATTGAATCTTTAGGATTGGTAATCTTCATGATGATCGCCATAATTAACATTATCGGTGAAACTAAAATTAAACCAAAAATCGCTAAAGTCAGATCCATCAAACGCTTCCATATTCGACCCATTCCAAATAATTTTGTAATTTTCACATCAATAATTGGAGTTCCACCAATAACTTCGATTGTATTAATCTGCGAAAGAAGCCTATCTTGTTGTGGCACAAACATATACTCAAGGTGATTTTCGATCGCATAGTTATAAATATCTTCACTCCTAAGTGTATCAGTTTGAATTAAAATATCAGGATTTGTTTTTAAAGCTGCATCTTTAAAGCTCGCAAAATGGCGAACAGCAGATTTTGTTGGCAGAAATTGA
>CAUROE010000010.1:0-13327 GCA_963526465.1 uncultured Saccharimonas sp. (SeqCode) | reverse complement strand
GCATTGGAACGCTTGCAAAAGATTTGAATTTACCAGATTTGATGCCAATTATCTCGGCTATTAAATGGGATTTTGGTACAATCGCAATTTCTGCCGTGATTTTAATTGCTGGATTTATGATGACAACAGGGTTTATTGTTGCACTCGGTTCAGCAATGCCAACCGCACAAGAGGCTTCAAATTATTTTGCAGCAATTATTATGCCTCTAATGATGCCGCTTTTTGTGCTTCCTTCATTTCTTTCGAGCGAGCCAAGCGCTCTAACTGTCTTCTTAAGCTATTTCCCGCTAACTTCACCAATTTCTTTGCTTCTTCGAAATATGCTGGGAACTTTAAGTTTAGCAGAAGCCCTTATTGGAATTTCGCTTCTTGTTATTTTTGCGATTTTTGCCGTTTGGCTTGCTGTGCGAATCTTCCGCTTTGGAACAATCTCTTATGGTTCAAAAGTGAATCTTAAAAGTATTTTTTCGAAAAAGAAAATTGCTTAAATTAACTTAAAAAAATAACAAGAGCTGTTCGAAAAGGACGGCTCTTGACTTTTATTGTAAAAAGTTGTATAATTTAAAAGACTTTCAAAGTCAAAAAATGGAGGTGGAACCTTATGAGATTTAGTGAAGAAATTCTAGGAAAGATATTTAAAGAGTCTTTCGGTGATAAAATTAGATATATCGACAGATATGAATCTGATATAACCATTCGTGGTGAAGTATATACAATGATATATGATTTCATAGATGAGTCTATGACTTTTAGAGAAAGCAGCTTAGCAAGGGACCGGAGAAGAGTTGGATATATTTATATAAGTGAGGATAATATCTTCTCTTACGACGTTGACCCATCTATCTATTTCAGCCATTATATTATATTTTTTGGGCATAAACTCAAAAAGTTTATAAAGTCTAATCAGAAAAGATCTCGTCGTAAGTTTCTCGCAAAATAATTTCTCACTTTAAGCCTCATTTGGAGGCTTTTCTTTTTTCGAAAAAATAAATTTTCAGGATTTTTTAAGTAAAGCGTGATAAAATAATTATATATGAGAATTTTGATTGTTGAAGATGAACGAAAAATTGCGCGGGCGCTCGGGCGAGCTTTGAAAAACGAAAAATACGCCGTGGATATTTCGCACGATGGAACTGATGCTTACGCGATGGCGGGAATGATTGATTATGATTTACTTATTCTTGATCGAATGATCCCGGGCGATTATGATGGTCTGAGCTTAACTAAAAAGCTCCGCGAAGAAGGTAAAAAAGTACCAATTTTACTTTTAACAGCATTGGGTGAAATTAAAGATAAAACCGAGGGTTTAGATAGTGGTGCAGATGATTATTTAACGAAACCTTTCGCTCTAGATGAGCTTTTAGCGCGTGTTCGAGCGTTGCTTCGAAGGCCACAAACTCAAGCTGAAACTATTTTAAAAATAGCAGACTTATCATTAGATTTAAACGCACGCGAAGTTTTTCGAAATAATCAAAAAATCGAACTTACGAATAAAGAGTTTTCACTTCTCGAATATTTAGTGCGAAATGCTGGCCGCCCAGTTTCGAAAGAGCAAATTATTGCTCATGTTTGGGATTATGATGCAGATATTTTGCCAAATAATATTGAAGTTTACATCAGTTATTTGCGTGAAAAAGTTGATAAGCCTTTTGAGAAAAAACTAATTAAAACTGTGCGAGGAATAGGATATAAAATTGATGAATAACAAAGAGCGAAAATTATTTAAATTCGGTGGCGATATTTTTAAAAGTGCTCATTTTAGCCTTTCGATGCTATATTTCTTGATTTTGCTAGCGATTGTTGGAATTTTTAATATTGTAATTTTTTATTCAATCAACACGAATACTATGGAAATTTCCACTCCACTCATTGAAACAAATTTTTCGAAAGATAAAAATAGCTATGGAACGGATGAGCTTCGCGAAAAAATCATCACAGCAAGGAACAAACGAGCTAGCGAACAGATTACTGAATCAATTCTAATTTTAGTTTTTTTAATTTTATTGGCTGGCGGTATTGGTAGTTTTTGGCTGGCGCGCCGTGCTTTAGAACCTCTTGAAAAAGCTCACAAGTTACAGTCTGAATTTGTTTCAAATGCGAGCCACGAAATTCGAACGCCACTTGCGGCGATCCAGCTTGAAACTGAAATAATTCTAAAAGATAAAACAGCTTCAAAAGATGAACTTCGTGAAGTTCTGGAGAGCAATTTAGAAGAAGCAAAAAGCTTAACCGCGATGGTCAAAATGTTGCTTAGTCTTTCGAAAATTAATGAAGAAATTCCACTTTCAGCTGTGAATTTGAACGAAACTATTAAGGCTAGAATTTCAAAATTTCCAGATGCGAAAAAGAAAATTAAGTTCGAAGATGGCAAGGAATTTATTGTTCAAAATAACGAAACGGCAATTGATGAAATTGCTATGATTCTGATTGATAATGCGCTAAAATATAATATTTCGAAAGAGCCGATTGAAGTGAAGATTTTTAGGCAAAATCGACAAGCTGTTTTATCTGTCTCGAATTTTTCGAATGAAATTCCGCAAGATGAACTAAATAAGTTTTTTGATCGATTTTATAGATGTGATAAAGTTCGAAGTTGTAATAACCACACGGAAGGCTATGGTTTAGGGCTTGCAATTGCAAAAAAGCTGGCGGAAGAAACGCATAGTGTAATTTCAGCCAAAAATGAGAGAATTCCGAAAACCAAAAAATTCAAAACGACATTTTCAGTTTCAATGCGATTTTCGAGATAGTTTTTTTGATCAAAACTCTTGATTTTTAAAGATATTTGTGCTAAAATAATTGGTGAACTTTATTTACGTAGATATAAAACTTGGCTATGCGAGGGTCGTAACAGGGAAAACCCGATTTCGAAACCGCGCGAATGCCAAGCTTTAATCGTGGAAAGTTTAACTAATATTAAATTAATTGGGAGCATAAGTGAAATGAAAACACTTCTCGGTACCAAAATTGGTATGACCCAAATCATCGGTGAAGACGGCGTTGTTACACCAATTACGCTTGTTCAAGCCGGCCCTGTAACTGTGACTCAGGTTAAAACCGTTGAAACAGACGGCTACAACGCAGTTCAAGTGGCATTTGGTGAGGGTAAGAACCTGAGCAAGGCCGTGGCTGGACATGTAAAACCAGCAGAGGTAACTCCGAAGCATCTTCGTGAGTTCCGCGTTGACGAAATTCCTGCGGATATAAAAGTTGGCGCTAAAATTAATGTTGAAGCTTTCGAGCTTGGAGACATTGTTGATGTAACTGGAACAAGCAAAGGTAAAGGTTTTGCTGGAACAGTTAAGCGACACAACTTTAACACAAGCAAGAGTTCGCACGGTGGAAACGGAAACGTGCGTCGTGTTGGGTCAATCGGCTCAATGTATCCACAAAAAGTCTTCAAAGGTAAAAGAATGCCTGGACGAATGGGTCACGACAAAGTTACTGTTAAAAATCTAACAGTTGCTTACATCGATGCAGAAAATAACTTAATTGGGCTAAAAGGTGCTGTGCCAGGACCAAAGAAGGGTCTTATCAGCATTGGAGGTAAAGCATAATGGCTGAAAAAACAACTCTTCCAAAAAGCGTTTTTGCAGTTGAAGTTCGAAATCATGAACTATTAAAGCTTGCCTATGACGCTTATCTTGCTAACAACCGCTTAGCAAGTGCTACAACAAAACAACGCGGTGAAGTTCGTGGTGGTGGTAAAAAGCCATGGCGACAAAAAGGAACTGGTCGCGCACGATTTGGATCAATTCGAAACCCAATCTGGCGAGGCGGTGGTATTGTTTTTGGGCCACGCGGTAACGAAAACTATACTAAAAAGATTTCGAAAACTTCAAAACGAGTTGCTCTTCGACAAGCTTTGACAGTTCAAGCTGAAAAAGTTCTTGTTGCAGATATCAAAACAACTGGTAAAACTGCTGAAGTTGCAAAATTCTTGAAAGAGAATAAATTGAATCGACGAGTTCTTATTGTTGCTGAAAAAACAGATGAACTTATCCGTGCAACCAATAATATCAGTGAAGCTCTACTTGTTTCGCCAATGTATCTAAATGTGTTCGACATTTTGAATGCAGATCACATTGTTATTGATCCAAAAGCAATTGAAGCAATTGAAAGCTGGCTAGGAGGAGAAAAATAATGGCAATTAAACCTATTACTCCACGTGCAACTGAGAAAGCTTATGCTCTTTCTACAGCAAAAAATGTTTACGTATTTAATGTACCGCTAACTTTGAATAAGAACCAAATCAAAGAAGCGATTGAAAAAGAGTTTGAAGTAACTGTAACTGGCGTTCGAACTGTTGTTCAGGCTGGTAAAACTAAACGAATCAACAAATCTCGAAATCCAAAACGATATGTTGCAGGTTCAACAACTCAAAAAGATATTAAGAAAGCTTATGTAACCGTAAAAGAAGGCGATAAGATTGCAATCTTCGAAGGTGCTGAAGCTGAAACTGCTGAGGAGAAGAAGTAATGGCTATTAAAAAATATAACCCTACGACTCCTGCTCGACGCGGTATGACGACTGAAGACTATAGTGAAATTACAACTCGAAAACCGCTAAAAAGTCTTCTTAAAGCGAAAAAGCAAAATGCTGGACGCAACAACTCTGGTCGAATTACAGTTCGACACCGAGGTGGTGGTGTTAAGCGACATTACCGAATCTTAACTCATAAATTACCAACAGGTTTGACTTTAACAGTTCGAGAAATCGAATATGATCCAAACCGAAGTGCACGAATCGCTCGAGTTCAAGATCAAAATGGTAAATTCTACTACGTTTTGGCTGACACTTCAATGTTCCGAGGTAAAGTTTTCCAAACTGGTAAAAAAGATATTGAAATTGAAGCTTCAAACCGAATGCCACTTTCAGAAATTCCTGTTGGTTCATTGATTTACGCAATCGAAATCACACCAGGAAAAGGTGCGCAAATGGTTCGTTCAGCTGGTGCTAAAGCTCAGTTGATGGCGAAAGAAGGTGACTACGCTCAGGTAAAATTACCTTCAGGTGAAGTTCGAAAATTCCGCTTAGAAGCTGAAGCTACGCTTGGAACAGTTGGAAATATTCAACATCAGAATGTAAAAATTGGTTCTGCTGGTCGAAATCGCCGTAAAGGTATTCGCCCAACAGTTCGTGGTGTTGTTATGAATGCTGTAGATCACCCACACGGTGGTGGTGACGGTGGACGACACGGAATTGGTCGCTCAACTCCACGCACACCTTGGGGTCAACCAACTCTCGGCTACAAAACTCGCCGACGTAAGAGTACTAATAAATTTATCGTGAAGAGTCGTCACGAAGCTAAGAGGAGAAAATAAATGAGTCGTTCATTGAAAAAAGGTCCGTTTATCGACTTCAAGCTTGCTAAAAAAGTAGCGGCTCTTGGAGCAGATGACCGAACAGTGATTAAAACTTGGGCTCGCTCAAGTACAATTACACCAGAAATGGTTGGTCGAACTATCGCTGTTCACAATGGTCGTTTACATATTCCTGTATATATTTCAGAGAATATGGTTGGACACAAACTTGGTGAATTTGCGCCAACACGTAAATTCCGAAAACACGGCGGAAAGGATAAGAAATAATGGCTAATGTAACAACTCGTGCCTACATTAAAGGTATTGGTCAGGCTCCACGAAAAGTTTCGATCGTGGCAAGTCTTGTTCGTGGTCGAACTGTTGCTG
The DNA here is from genome assembly GCA_963526465.1 of uncultured Saccharimonas sp. (SeqCode). Classification (GTDB taxonomy): domain Bacteria; phylum Patescibacteriota; class Saccharimonadia; order Saccharimonadales; family Saccharimonadaceae; genus Nanogingivalis. The sequence continues at coordinate 7,637 of CAUROE010000010.1, read as the reverse complement.
ACGCTTTAGTAATTCTTGATCACACTCCACGCCGAAGTGCTTTAGCTGTTAAAAAAGCTATCCAATCAGCTGCAGCTAATGCTAAAAATAATGATAACGCTGATCCAAAAACTCTTGTAATTACAACTTTATCAGTTACTGCTGGATCACGGTTGAAGCGATTTAAACCTCATATGCGAGGAATGGCGCTTCCTTTTCAGAAGAAAACTTCAAACATTTTAGTAGAAGTTTCTGGCGTTGTTAAAGAGAAGAAAGCTCCAGCTAAAAAAGCTGAAGTTAAGAAAACTACTGCGAAAGCAGAGAAAGAGAGCAAATAATGGGTCAAAAAGTTAATCCAATTAGCTTCCGTTTGCAAGCTCATAAAAACTGGGATTCACGATGGTTTGCTCAGAAAAAAGATTTTGCAAAATTCTTAATTGAAGACGACAAAATTCGAAAAACTATCGAAAAACGATTCGAAAGTCGACCAACAATTGACCGAATCGAAATTGAACGAACAGAAAACCTTATTACTGTTTCAATTCATACAGCAAAGGCTGGTGTTGTAATTGGTCGTGGTGGTGCTGGCGTTCAAGAACTTAAAACTCAACTTGAAAAAATGGTGAGTTTACCAGTTCGAATTAATATTGAAGAAGTTCGCCGACCAGAGCTTTCAGCTAAATTGGTTGCTGAAAATATTGCTAGACAATTGGAACGACGAATCAACTTCCGCCGAGCCGTTAAAATGGCATTACAGAATACAATGCAAGCCGGTGCGAAAGGTGTTCGTATTGAGGTTGCTGGACGATTGAATGGAGCTGAAATGAGCCGCCGTGAGAAATTCTCTGAAGGATCTGTTCCTCTTCATACAATTCGTGCAGATATCAACTATCACGGAGCACGTTCACAAACTCCTGCTGGTATTATCGGCGTAAAAGTTTGGATTAATAAAGGTGAAAGGAACGACAAGTAATGGCTATTTTATTACCAAAGAAAACCGCTCACCGAAAAGTTCGAAAAGGTAAAAACCCAGGCCGAGCAACTCGTGGAAACACTGTTGCCTTTGGTGACTATGGATTGGTTAGCCTTGAGAACGAGCGAATCAACTCGCGACAAATCGAATCAGCCCGAACGGCGATGACTCGTTATATTAAACGTGGTGGTCAAGTTTGGATTCGAATATTCCCTCATACACCAGTTACTCGAAAACCACAAGATGTGAAAATGGGTAGCGGTAAGGGAAACCCAGAATTCTTTGTGGCTAAAGTTAAAGCTGGAACAGTTATGTTCGAAATGAACGGCGTTTCAGAAGAAGTTGCACGCGAAGCTATGCGACTTGCTGGCCACAAACTTCCAGTAAAAGTTAAATTCGTAAAGAAAGGTGAAATCTAATATGGCGACTACATTGACAGGTGTTGTTTCGAGCGCTAAAGCCGACAAAACTATCACCGTAACAGTTCATAGCCGTGAAACACACCCAATTTACGGCAAGCAATATACTGTAACTCGAAAATATACTGCTCATGATGAAAACAATGAAGCTGGTGAAGGTGACAAAGTTATCATCAAAGAAGTTCGACCAATTTCGAAAACTAAGAGTTTTGCTTTAGTTGAAATCGTTGAGAAAGCTAGAGGTTCAGTAGAATTGAAAGAGGAGGCGTAATGATTCAGCAAGAAAGCCGACTTAAAGTAACAGATAACAGTGGTGCAAAAGAGATCCTTTGTATTCGTGTACTAGGTGGTTCAAAACGCCGATATGCACGAGTTGGTGATATCATTGTCGCTACTGTTAAAGATGCTAACCCAACTGGTAATATTAAGAAAAAATCAGTTGTGAAAGCCGTTGTTGTGCGAACTCGCGACCAAATTCGCCGAAAAGATGGTTCAACTATTTGTTTCGATGATAATGCGGCCGTAATTATCGCTGATGACAAAACACCAAAAGCGACTCGTGTATTTGGTCCTGTGCCACGCGAGCTTCGTGACTTGGGATACAACAAAATTATCAGCTTAGCTCCGGAGGTGCTCTAATATGGCGTTAAATGGAATTATTAAAGGTGATAATGTTGTAATTATCAGCGGAAAAGACAAAGGCGTTACTGGTGAAGTTGTAAAAGTTTTGCCAAAGAAAAATGCTGTTTTGGTTGAAGGTGTTGGTAAAAAACATCGCCATATCAAACCAAATCAATTCAATCCGCGCGGTGGAGTAAAAGACATTCACGTTCCAACTCCAGTTCATAAAGTTAAAAAAGTAGAAGCTAAAAGCGCTAAATCAAGCAAAAAAGGAGATAAATAATGGCTAAAACTGCTGTTTATGTTCCTCGCTTGAAAACTCTTTACAAAGATACAATTGCTAAAGAACTCCAGAGCGAACTAGAGCTAACAAATATCCACCAAGTTCCAAAGCTTGAAAAAATCGTTGTTAGCGTAGGAACAGGTAAGAAAAAGGAAGACAAGCGTTTTCAAGAAGTTGTAAAAAATACAATTACGAAAATTACTGGTCAAGTTCCAGTAGAGCGTTTGCCTAAAAAATCAATTGCAACCTTTAAAATTCGTGGTGGAATGGGCGCCCCAATTGGCCATAGTGTAACTTTGCGCGGTGATCGAATGTATGAATTTCTTGATCGTCTCGTAAATGTGGCTTTGCCTCGCGTGCGTGACTTCCACGGTGTTGGAGCAAAAGGTTTTGACAAAGGTGGAAATTACAATTTGGGAATTTTAGAACAATCTGTTTTCCCAGAGCTAACTTTTGAAGAAACTCAAATTCTTCACGGTTTGCAGATAACTTTCGTTATTAAAAACGAAGGCAAAGCTCACAGTCGAGCATTGCTTGAAAAATTCGGAATTCCGTTTGAAAAGAAAGGAAAAGCGTAAATGGCTAAGAAATCAATGATTGCAAAAGACTTGAAACGCAAAAAAATGATTGAAAAATATGCTGCAAAACGCGCCGAATTGAAAGCCGCTGGCGACCAAGAAGGTCTTCAAAAGCTTCCACGCAATTCAAGTCCTACACGACTTAAGAACCGCGACAATTTCGATGGTCGACCACGCGGTTATATGCGACGATTTGGTATGAGCCGAATCACTTTCCGCATTAAAGCCTCAAAGGGTGAGATCCCAGGCGTAACAAAAAGTAGTTGGTAGAAGGAAGGAGAGACTATGTCATTACAATCAACTGACCCAATCGCCGACCTTCTAACTCGCATTCGAAATGCGGCATTGGTTGGCAAGAATGAAATTCGTGTTCCTTCAAGCAAATTGAAAGAAGTTGTAGCGAAAGAGCTTGTAAAAGCTAATTATATTGAATCTGTTAAAGTTGAATCAGCAAAACCACGTGATATTTTGGTAGTAAAAATTGCCAAAGATGGTGAAGCTGCGCGCTTTAACGAACTTACTCGAATGAGTAAACCAGGTCGCCGAATGTATGTTGGTGTAGAAGAAATTCCACGCATTAAAAGTGGTCGTGGAATGGTACTACTTTCAACATCAAAAGGCGTCATGAACGGTTTCGAAGCCAAGAAACAACGACTTGGCGGTGAATTGTTACTAAAAGTTTGGTAATCCGAACTTCAGAAAAAGACAATAAAAAATAAGCTTTCTACTGAGAGCTTATTTTTTATTGTAGATTATCTTTTTTACTATTATAGACAGATTATTTTAGAAAACAACCTTTGGCAAAAAGTAGCTCTTTAAGGAGTTAACTAGGTATTTGTAAACGTAAATTTCGCCAGGTTTTTGAAACTATTAGCACTAATAATTATGGGTCTTTTTTACTCTTCTTCAGAAGCGACTAAATCCAATAAAGCTGAAACATACTCTGCTTGAGACCAAGTTAGCGGTGCAACCGAAAGATGTTTTAAATCGCATGGATCAATCTGTTCGGGTAAAATTCCCGTTGAAGTTTGTTGCTTTAGAACCCACTCGATAATTTCCTCCGCTTTCGAAATTTCACCAAGAGCAATATAAAATTCCGCACGCCAAAGCGTCGTTATCGGCCAAATATTTGCTTCGTAATCATCACTAAATCTATAGTAAATATCATTTTCGAATCTTGGAAGCCCAATATTATCATTAGCTTTAAAACGATTTTCAAGAGTTTTAAAAGCAGTCTGTAATTTTTCGCCCTTAAATTCAAAAAGATTAAACATAAATGCACCATAAAAACTTGACGAATCAATTTTTGGATCTTTATTTCCATCGGCCCAAATTCCACGATAGAAGTAATTACTTTCTTCATTAAAAAGCTCGTTTTGTGCAGTAGAACGAATCTTTAAAGCCTGCTCACGCCATTTTTTTGCATCATGTACACGATTCGCAGCTTGAGCTAATTTTGAGGCAGAATACAATGCTGCAAAAACAACCGAAGTTGAATAAGTTGTTGAAAGAAAATCCATTTCCCAAAGCTCATAATTTGGTTTTGGCAAGTCATTTTCATCGCAAAAATCTACCAAGAAATTAGCAATTGGTTTTACCAGATCATCATAAAATTCATTCAAAATTGAATTTTCACGAAATTTTTTATAATATTGAGCAAACAAGAAAAGGATTCCTGCGGTTTCATCAATCTGAATAGGTAGATTTCGAGTATCGCCACCTTGTGAATATGGGTGCCAACTCGGACCAAGTTCACCATTCGGTAAATATTTATGCATCATAAATCCTCCCGAAGTTAACGATCTTTTGCAAAATTCGAAAAACTTTTGCGGTTCATTGCGATATCCGATACGAATTAATGGCCAAATTGCAAAAAGAGCATCGCGAGGCCAGCAATAAGAATAATCATCTCGCGCATAATTCAACATTTCACTATCATTGCTAGCAATCGGTGCACCAGTTTTTGCAAGATGAGATTTAACTAGCATTAAACTTTGAATAAAACTTTTTTGATATTTTGAATCAAGTTTTTTCGAAACTCGTAAAGCAGGCGAGAGCCATTTTTGCCAATATTTTTTGGTCTCATCTAAAGCTTTCGAAAAGCCATTATTTCTAACCTTTTGAAGATTTGTACGAGCAAGCTCGTGACCATCGGCACAAGAAATTAAGTATTGAAAATCTGCATTCTCGAAAACGCCAAGAGAAAAATCAAATCCAACAACTGAATCAGTCTGTCCATGCTCAACATTTGAGCCCGAAAGAATGCCATCTTCCGCATCAACCCAAGAGCCAAGCTTATTTTCAATTCCAAACAAGCCAACCGTATGCTGGTTAAAATCTTCAAAAATATTCTGAAGAGGTTTTTTGAAAACTCTTTGAGCAGAAACAATGAAAGCACGTTTTCCGCGATAGTGTAAAATTGCCTTTTCATTATTTTCGAAAGGTAAAAATTGAACAGTATCAGCTAAGTGAAAACTACTATTAATTGCAAAATTTTGATACAAAAAAAGCTGAACTTCACGCGGGTAATTTGCAAGATTTTGAACTTGGATTTTTCGCCCAAAAACATCAAAATCGCTCACTACAAAATCAGTGAAAGTTATTTTAATTTGAAGTTCTTGGTTAATAGCTTCAGTCTTTGAAATTAAAGCATTTTCAAAGTATTCAACCGAGAATTGCCAATCACCAGAATGGAGCCAAGAAAAATTATTGCCAATTTTAATCCCAATACGATGAAAAAGATCGCGGCCAAGTGTATGATTTTCATAACCATTATCTGGAAAATAAAAATCGCTCACTAGACCAAATTCATTTAACCCGATATTCAAATTACCATTGCTTAAAATTGCTGTTTTTGCCATTCTAACCTCGCTTTCGTTTTATAAACATTAAGTTTCTATGAAGCATTCTCGCAAAAATCTTCTTACGTTTTGTATTTTTTGGGGTTTTAAAAAGCGATTTTTGAAGAATTTTTTGCGTTTTTCGAATATTTTTCTGCTTAAGTGGAGGAATGTCTTTTAGCCTAAAATCCATATCTCGCAATGTATCCATAAAGTATAAAAATGCATCATAAGGAGATTTATATGGTGAAAAATATGCATGAACATCGCCATCGTTAAAATATTTCGTGCACATATAATAGGGGTGATCACTCGTAGTTAATCGCCGCCAATCTTCAACCAAATTTCCATTCTGTGAATTATAAACCCTCGATTTTAAAGCATAGAGATATTTCATTGCTTCTTGTTGCATTGAATTACCAAGCCAAGCAGTCAAGTCGCGTTCGGTATCTGCCCAAGTTACTGTATTTGGCATAGAAATTTCCGCAACAGGCTCGCTTTGAGCGGCCTCAGTAACAGTTTTAAATCCGTGCTCTGGTTTTTCTAACCAATATGAAACCAAGCTTTCGAAAAAATCAAATATCCCAGATTCCGCCCACTGATGCTCACCAAATGTTTCGTAATCCATGAAAAGATTTATTACATCACCATGATAACTTGAAGATTCTAGCCAACTAATATATTTTTGAGTTGTAAGTGGATATTCTTGCCAATTTTGATTCGAAAAACGAAAAGCAAGATCATCAGAAAGCTTGTAGTTTTTAAGAAGTAGACGAATATTTTTTGTACCTTTTGGCTTATAAATATGATTTGGCGTGCGCCATTGTAAAATCGGATCCCAACCCTCAGCCAAAATCGCTTTAAAGCCAAAATCGTCCGCCCATTTAGCGAGTTCGTCATTATATGAAAGCTCGGTATTTCGAAAAGCAGTAGTTTCAACATTAAAAACTTCACGAATTTTTACCTGATGCGCACGAACTTGAGTTTCAAATTCTTCACGATCAAAAAAGAATGCAAGGCTGTGATAATATGTCTCGGCAATAATTTCTGCTCGCCCAGTTTGAACAAGACGCTTAAAACTTTCGAGAACTTCTGGCGCAAATTCTTGTGCTTGATCAATAAAAGTTCCAGTAATCGAAAATGAAAATTTAAATTCTGGGTGAGTTTTTAATAATTTTTCGAGCAAATTATTCATTGGGGTGTAAGATTTTTCAGTAACTTTTCGAAAAATATCGCCATTACTTTGCCGCTTTAGGCCTTTTTCTTCGCTAAAATAATTTTTATTCATGCCAATATCAAAAAGCGTTTGATCGTCACGAACGCGCCAGGGCTGATGAACATGAAGGTAGAGAACAATCGACTTCTTAGCCATTATTTACCTCTGTTAAACGTATAAATTCTTCCATAATTTGCTCGGCGATATCACTCCAAGAAATCCGATCATATTCCTCTTGAACACCATTTTTTAAACTCTGTAAAAGATTCTTATTGGTTGAAACCTCATAAATTTGATTTGCTAGCTTTTTCGTATCCCAAAAATCATAACGTAAAATATTTTGAAGAACTTCACCTACGCCAGATTGCTTCGAAATTATTAATGCATTGTTAAAATGAGCCGCCTCTAAAGCTGTTAAACCAAAAGGCTCGTTTACTGAGCTCATCACAAAAACATCGGCCACACCGTAAGCATCACGCCATTTTTCGCCCCGCAAAAAACCTGTGAAGAAAATCTTGTTCGAAATTCCAAAATCACTTGCCATTTTGATAAGTTCATTGCGTTGTTCACCATCTCCAACAAGAAGTAGGGCGATTTTTGGGTTTTTCGAAATAGCTTCGGCAGCCGCTTGCATCAAAAAAGTTAAACCCTTCTGAACAGTAAAGCGAGTTAGAGCCATTATTACGGTATATCCATGTGATTTTAGGTATTCAAGATAACGGTAGGTT
>CAUROE010000009.1:0-13413 GCA_963526465.1 uncultured Saccharimonas sp. (SeqCode) | reverse complement strand
TGATTATAGTAGCAAGACAGATAGAGTCATTGCGTTTACAAAAATACCAATAGAGTCAAATTATGCGTCTAAGATGAATTTCGTTAATTCAAGTATTGAAATAATGGGACATAAAATGCCTATTTTAATAATAGTTGGATGGTAAGTTTCAATTCGAGAATGTGAGTTTAATAATTTTTTAAAGTTGATTAAAAGGAATAATAAAGAAATCAAGATTGGTTCTTCGGATAAAATAGCTCTTTGCTCGTTTATGACAAAAAGTAAATTGAATTTATTAGATATAGTAGATCTTGAAGATTCGAAGTATGAATTCTTAAAAAGAAATTTACTAACGAGAGCAAGAGTAACTAATTTTTTTGATGCATTAGATATCTGTAGGGATATTGTTGGTAATAATAAAAATGGCAAAAACATCTTAAGATACCTTTTATTTACCATGAATAATACTATTATTAAAAATCAATATGAAGCAGTAGTAAATTCAAGGCTTTCAAATTTATACTTAAAAAACGGAGTAATGCCGTTTGATAGTATTCCATTCACTTTTTCTCCAATAAAACATAATCCTCCATTTAATATTTTGATTAATTGTTTTGAAGCAGATGAACATAAATCAGAGTTGCTCGCAAGATGCGTGAAAAATAATACAGAGTGTAATGGTGATTTATTTACAAGCTTAAAAGATATCGATGAATCTAGTGAAACTATAAAAAAATTAATGGACGATTATAATGAAAAATTATGGTATGGTCATAGACCTAGCAATGAATTAAAAATAGATAAAGGACAAATATTCATACAAAAATATGTTAAAGACTGTAGATTTATTATTGATAGATTGGAAAAATTATCCGAACAAGGGATTTCTAATTATACAGATTCTGCAAGTGCATGGCTTAATGAAGAAAATAATGGAGTTGATTGCGAAGAAAAAAAAGAAGTAATTAAGAATATGTTTGCTAATTCTACTGTTGCGATATTATATGGTGCAGCTGGCACTGGAAAATCAACATTAATTAATCATGTGTCACATTTCTTTTCGGATAAAGATAAATTATTTCTAGCTCAAACAAATCCAGCGATTGATAATTTAAAAAGAAAAGTAAATGCTTCTAACTGTGAGTTTATGACAATAACAAAATTTATTTTAAATAATAGAATATCGACTGAATATGATATTTTGATAATTGATGAATGTAGTACAGTTAGTAATTCAGACATGAGAAAATTACTTGAAAAGGCAACATTTAAGCTTTTGATTTTGGTGGGAGATACTTACCAGATTGAATCAATAAGATTTGGAAATTGGTTCAATATCGCACGACAATTTATTCCTAAAACATCATCATCAGAATTAACAAAACCTTATAGAAGTAATGATTCTAAATTACTAGAATTATGGAACAGAGTAAGAAAAATAGATGATAACGTATTAGAGTTACTCACTAAACAAAAATATTCAAATAAATTAGATGACTCCGTTTTTCAAGCATCTAATAAAGATGAGATTATCTTATGCTTGAATTATGATGGACTGTATGGAATCAACAACATTAATCGATTTTTACAAGAAAGCAATCCATCTAAATCTGTTTTATGGGGAATACAAACATTTAAAGTTGGCGATCCAATATTATTTCATGACTCAGATAGATTTAGTCCTGTAATTTATAATAATATGAAGGGACGAATTTTAAACGTATCGATTTTTTCGGATGGTAATGCAGACGAGAGAATAGAATTTGATGTAGAACTTGATAAAGTCATTAATGGTATGGATGTAATTGACGGAGAATTTGAATTGTTAGAACATGATATTTATGAAGAAGCTAATAACTCGGTAATCAGATTTAGTGTGTATAAAAATAAGAATACCGATGCGGATGATTTTGATTCAAGAACAGTTGTTCCCTTTCAAGTTGCATATGCGGTATCAATTCATAAAGCTCAAGGGTTAGAATATAATTCAGTAAAAATAGTAATTACAAACGAAGTTGATGAAATGATAACACATAATATTTTCTATACGGCTATTACAAGAGCAAAATCACAGTTAAAAATATATTGGTCTCCAGAAGTGGAAAATAAAATATTATCAACTATTAAGCCAAAAAATAATAATAAAGATGTGAATATATTGTATAAAGTTGAATTATAACGATTAGCAGTAGAAATTGAAATGGATATAAAGTTAAGCGAGATTCTTAAGTTAACAACGGAAGAAATTGAGAATAGTAGAATAGAATTAAATATGACAGAAGGGGGTAGGGGGATGGGCTTACATTGATAAATAGCTAACCCTTGAGCAATCCATTAAAAGATAGTGGCATATAGGAACGCTCATATTGGTATGGTAATAAAAAACTTTAATGTTGGGCAGACTGTATTCAGTTTTTTGAAAATGTCAAATGATGAATGGCTGTTTGTATCCACAGCTGAGATTTTAGACGTTCCTTGCAATAGTAGGGCAAATGTGAAGATTTTGGAAAAATATAAGTCTTTTTTCGGAAGACTGGTAATAAAATATAAAAAAGAAATACTTCCTTGCCAATATAATGGAGAACAGTTTGAGGGTTATGATCGAGTTAATTTACCTTATGGGAAATTGGCTGATGTTTTTAGTGGTAAAATTATGCCTACATATTATGAAGCATTGAAAAAGGTCGCAGGAATATACTGCTTGATAGATACTAAAACTGGGAAATTATATATTGGATCTGCTACAGGTGTGGAAGGTGTTGCACAAAGATGGGGAAAATTATTTTAGCTATAATTAAAGTAGGAAATCAAGCACTTTTAAGGAAATAACTTGGTGATTTTGGCAAGGTGAAAGGAGGAATCTTTAAACCCTTATAGCAAACTAACAAAAGTGCTACATCACTTTTTAAAATTAGCTAAAAAAAGTTTAAAACCAGCTTTGAGTGGCAAAAAGAGCTATCGGGCTGGTTTTAAAATTGGTTTTTTTGTGTTAAAATAGAGGATATATGAAAAGCCTTGTAGAGATTTTAAAAGAAGAATATCAAAACTATTGCCAAGATAAAAACATTGACTGGTTGCAAAGTGTAGAATTTGCCAAAATGCGCAAGAAGCGTGGCGCAGAATGCTATTTTGTGGCGTTAAAAAATGATGAAAATATCGAAGTTGCTGGGTTGATTTCTAGCAAAAATAAGCGTTTCGATTTAGTAATGGTTGAACAAAATGGCGCTTCGCAAGCAGATTTTGTGGATTTTTTGGTGAAGAGTGAGGAATTTGCGCGCGAGCATGGAGCAATTTCGTATCGGATTTTACCAAAAGTGGTGCGTGCGCTTCGTAATGATAAGCTTGAAATTATTGAAAGTAATAATCTTGATTGGCTGAATAAACCACTACTTAAAGCCGGTTTTAAATATTATTCTGGCTTTAAGCACGAGTTTGATATGGACGTAAATATGCACGTTTATTTGAAAGACTTAACAGAGCTAAGCGAAGATGACGTAGCTTCAACTTATAACCAAACTACACGCCGAAATTTGCGCGCGGCAATAAAAAAAGGCGTGAATATTCGCAAGGTTGAAGAGGGTGAATTTGCTGATTTTGTGGCGATTTTAAAGAGCTCGAACCAAAAAAATGGTGTTGGTACGCGGGATGAAGAATATTATCACAATTTAAAAACTTGTTTCGGCGAGCAAGCGCATTTTATGGGTGTAGAATTTGAAGGAAAATTAATTTCTGCTGGCGTGTTCGTCTTTTCGAAAAATGAAGTTGTTTATTTTGAGGGTGGTTCTTTACAGGAATATCGTAAAATTCCAGCTTCAACATTTTTGCAAGATTATATGATTAAAGAAGCAATTCGTGCGGGAGCTTCGAAATATAATTTTTATGGCATTACGGCAGAACCAAAGGCGAGTTTGTTGCGTTTTAAAGCTGGTTTTCGCGGTGTGGCGGTTGAATATGCTGGTGAATATCGCAAACGTTATTTGGTGCGAACAATTAAAGCAAAATTTTTTCGAAAATAGTTTGACATTTTGAATTTTAGGCATTAGAATAAAGATACGAGGATTATCCTTAGTAAATTTAAAGGCAGGTCTAAAATTATGGCTGGAAGACTTTTAATGGAAGATATTGAACGAGATTATCATCGGGTTGTAAATCTTTCAGAAAAAAATATTGAGCTTAGTGAGTTGATGAATGACGTTTATCTTGAACGCAGCGATGCTTTAAACGAAGTTTTTAGTTGTTGGAGTAAGTTTGGCGAAGTGAAGACTAATCTTTCAAAAGTCGAAAAGCGGTTCAAAAAAGGCGAAATTGGAGAATGCGAATATCAACAATGTTTCGATGAATTTTATTATCGCAAGCGTTGTGCGAAAAGAGCTTCAAAAAGATACAAAGAAGCCGATAATGAGATTCGTAAATTGCGAAAAGGAAAGGAAGAAATCAAGCAGTTGCTTAATTCTCGAATTTTTAGTGAATATGACTGGAATAGTACTTAAAATTTAAAAATCGCTCAGAAAGGGCGATTTTCTATTGACTAAAATACGATTATGTGTTAAAATATGATTTGTCTTAGCTTAGAACTTTGACTAAAAATATTCAAGGAGGTTGCTTATGGCAACAACGGAAATCTTTACAGGAAAACACGGTACTTTCTTGATTCAGTCTACTTCTGAGGATAGTGATTTTATACTAGCTGTTGAGCAGTATGAAAGTATTATGGATGAATTAGCTAATTTAAAAGAGAAGGCTCGCCCAGGAGTCAAAAAAGCTTTGAATGGTTTCGAAAGCTGTTCAATAGAATATGAACTTGATTTTTATGAAAAACAGCTTGCCGATATCACAGGGTGCCGCCGTGCTTTAATAAATCAAATCACGGAGATTTCAAATTATCTTACAAACCCAGCTTCTAACCAAAATGCTAGAATCGATAAAGAGATAAAGAATCTTGAAACAATCCGAAAGATGCTTAATTCTATCGATAAAGAAGCTATACCGAAACTGATGGCCGTGATTCGTGGCTTAGAAAAAGAAGAAAAAAAGCCAGTCATTCAAACTCAAACTCGCCGTATTCGTAGCTCTAACTATAAAGACAGAAGGCATGGTCATAGGGTAAAAGCGCCCAGATTAACCTCATAAACTCAATCTTGATATTGCTCGCTCTAATAAGAGAGCAATACAGATTGCGTTCGTATAAAGTCAACCGCTCAAAATGAGCGGTTTTTTCTTTACGCCTATGTTTTTTTATGTTAAAATGGTAAAAGTTAAAGAAGGAGGTTTGAGTTTTGGACGATTTTAAATATTTGCCAGAAAATACTCATTATTTTGATTCGGCGTGTCAATCTTTGCGCCCGCAACCAGTTTTAGATACTTTAAATGATTACTATTTAAATTTTAACTCTTGTGGTGAGCGTGTAAAATATACTTGGGGCAGAAAAGTTGATGAAAAGGTTGAAGAAACTCGTGAAGTAGTTTTAGATTTATTAAAGCTAAAAGAAAAAGATTATTTTGTGAGTTTTACACTTAACACGACTTATGGTCTAAATTTATTGCTTTCGCAACTTGAATTGCCCGTTTCGAAAGTGGTAACGAGCGAGATTGAACATAATTCAGTTTTTCTTTCAACAATTGAATTCGCTAAAAAACACCAAATTGAACGAATCGTGCTTGAGCGCGAAGAAGATGGTTCGATTTTGCTCGAAAATGATTTTTCGAAAGCTTTGGTTGTAGTTAATGCGACTTCGAATATTGATGGAAGGCGACTTGAAAATATTAAAGATTTGGTAAAGAAAATTAAAAAACAAGGCGGATTTGTGATTATTGACGCGGCACAAGCGTTAGGCTCAAGCTATGAATTGCTCCAAAAAGTTCCAGCTGATGCAATCGTTTCAAGTGCGCACAAGATGTATTCAGCGAGCCTTGGAATTATGATTGTGCGAAAAGATTTTGCGAAATTTATAAAAACTTCTTTTGTTGGCGGCGGAATGGTCTCGAGTGTCTCCAAAGAATCTTATAAAGTTTTGGGTGATGAGTATATTCATGCTTTGTTTGAGCCAGGTTTGCAGGCTTGGGGTGAAATTATCACTTTAAAAACAGCGATTGATTGGCTGAAAAAGCAAAAGGAAACTTCACGAGTTGATGAGTTTTCGAAAGATATTTTTGAGTTTTTAAAAAACCAAGAGGGCGTTAATATTTTAAACAAAAAGCCGGCTCCTGTAATCAGTTTTTATCATGACGAGCTTGATGCACACTTGATTGCACAAGCTTTGAGCGATGAAGGAGTTATGGTGCGAAGCGGTTATTTTTGCGCGCATTACTATTTAAAAGAAGTTCGAAAATTACCACACTTGTTACGAATTTCAATTGGCTTGCATAATACTGAGGCTGATGTTGTGAAATTGAAAGAAGTTTTAGAAAGGATTTTTAGCTGATGATTTGTACTGCTGCGTTTATAATTTTACTAATTATTTGGTTATTTACGCCTGCTTTGAAGCTTTTTGGATTTAAAAAACAAGCGAAATCAATCAATCAAATGTTTAAAAAATCAATGCATTGCTTCTCGCGAAGAGTAACTTTGCGTGCTTGTGACTCAAATTTTAAAGACGAAATTAAAAATTCAATTCTTCGAAAAATAATTGTAAAGCACAAAAAATGGGTAAAACCGGTTTCTTGGGCAATTGAGGTGATAGCTGGCTTGATTGTTTTGATTACGGTTTGGTCAGTTTTAACAGTAATTAAATCAGCTTTAGCGCTATTTATTTTTGGAACTTGCGACATTCAACGGCCAGCTTCTTGCGCGCTAAATTCAACCGAAGCTTGCTCAATTGACGGCGGAAATACTGAAAATCCAATAGTTTCATGGTTTACGGATTGGGAACAAATCTTTAATGCGATGCCTGCAAAGTTTCGAAGTTGGAATGCTCAAGATTATGTTGTAAAAAATTCAACTTATCGTGGTGAATTCTCTAATGAAGTTTCGAAAGATGCGAGCGTGGCGGTTGATATTTTTGACCCCGGTTGTATCGTTTGTCGGCGCTCATTTATAAACCAGAAAAATAGCGGATTCTTTAAAAATCATAGAACCTATCTTTTACCATATCCAATTGATGGAAAGTTTAAAAATTCTGAGTTGATTTCGAAATATCTTGAAGCTGTTCGAGGAATCCAACCTGAAAATGGCAAGAAGATTTCGCCCGAATGGATGATTGTTGAGAAGATTTTTACTGAAAAGGATGAAAAAGGAGTTTTGTTCCAAGAGAAGTTTAATGGCGAAAATCAAACTTCAACAACAGCGGAGGAAACTGAAAAGATTTTGCAAAGCTGGCTGAAAGATGCGGGTTATTCAGATATGCAAGTTGAGGAAATTTCGAAAAAAGCTAAAAGTGATGAAATCCAGGAGCGTATTAAAGAGAATATTCGAGTTG
Source organism: uncultured Saccharimonas sp. (SeqCode) (assembly GCA_963526465.1). GTDB lineage: Bacteria > Patescibacteriota > Saccharimonadia > Saccharimonadales > Saccharimonadaceae > Nanogingivalis. The sequence goes on along the minus strand of CAUROE010000009.1, from coordinate 6,019 downwards.
TAAATGAAGAAATTAAGACGAAGAGTATTCCAACTTTGATTTATGAAAACCAGAGACATGAGGGTTTGTATAAAGTTTCGAAATAATTTTTATAAAACCTCTTTACAAAATATTGAAGATTAGGTATAATTATAGGTAGCGTCGCGTCGTGTGTTTTGCTAAAACAGTGACTCGTGCGACGCGCATAATATTATTAATAAAAGGAGAAATTCTAAAAATGGCAGAATTTGACCGCTCAAAGCCACACGTAAACGTTGGTACTATGGGACACGTTGACCACGGTAAAACAACTCTTACTGCGGCTATCACAGCAGTTCTTGCAAAACGACTTCCATCGGAAGTTAACAAACCAATTGCGTACGACCAAATCGATAACGCACCAGAAGAAAAAGCTCGTGGTATTACGATTGCTTCTTCTCACCAAGAATATGAATCAAACAACCGACACTATGCTCACGTTGACATGCCTGGACACGCAGACTATGTTAAAAACATGATTACTGGTGCCGCTCAAGTTGATGGTGCTGTTCTTGTGATTGCAGCTACAGATGGTCCTATGCCACAAACTCGTGAACACGTTCTTTTGGCAAAACAAGTTGGTGTGCCTAAGATTGTTGTTTTCTTGAACAAAATGGATATGGCCGACGAAGAACTTGTTGAGTTGATCGAAATGGATGTTCGTGAACTCCTTTCAGCAAACGGATTTGATGGCGACAACGCTCCAATCATTAAAGGTTCAGCTCTTAAAGCTCTTGAAGGCGATGAAAAATACGAAGACGCTATTATGGAATTGGTTGATGCTATGGATACATACATCGAAGAACCAGTTCGCGATATGGACAAACCATTCTTGATGCCTATCGAAGACGTTTTCTCAATCAAAGGTCGTGGTACAGTTGCTACAGGACGAATTGAACAAGGTGTTGTTAAACTTAACGACGAAGTTGAAATTGTTGGTTTGAAAGATTCACAAAAAACTGTTGTTACAGGTATTGAAGCTTTCAAAAAATCTCTTGATCAAGGTCAAGCAGGCGACAACGCTGGTCTTCTTCTTCGAGGTATCGACCGAGATCAAATCGAGCGTGGACAAGTTATTGCTGCTCCTGGCACAATTACTCCACACACAGAATTTGAAGCTGAAGTTTACATCTTGAAGAAAGATGAAGGTGGACGACACACTCCATTCTCAAAGGGCTACAAACCACAATTCTACTTCCGAACAACTGACGTTACTGGTGAAGTTGAACTTCCAGCTGATAAAGAAATGGTTATGCCTGGTGATAATGTAACTTTCAAAGTTAAATTGCAAGCACCTATCGCCATGGAACAAGGTTTGAACTTTGCTATTCGTGAAGGTGGACGAACTGTTGGTGCTGGTGTTGTTACAAACATCATCAAATAATAGTTTATGATTCAAAGAACACTCCAAGAGGGGTGTTCTTTATTTTGCCTAAAATAATCAAATTTGTTGTTATTTTAATTTAACCAAAAGCATGATATAATGTTAGAGTTATGGATATTTTGGAATTATTTAAAATTGTCATAGTTAGTATAATTGAAGGCGTTACTGAATGGCTGCCTATTTCAAGTACTGGCCACATGCTACTATTTGATGAATTTGCCAAGCTTAATTTTTCGAGTGAGTTCAAGTCTGTATTTATGGTTGTTATTCAGCTCGGAGCTATAATGGCAGTTATTTTTACTTATTGGTCTAAGCTAAATCCTTTTGATAAACACAAAAATTGTCGTGAAAAAAAGAGTGCAATTGAATTATGGAAAAAAATATTAATTGGCGCAATCCCTGCGGGAGTTATGGGGATACTATTTAATAATTTTATAGAAAAATATTTCGAAAATATATGGGTTATTTCGGCAATGCTTATGGTTTACGGTATTCTATTTATTGTTATAGAGCAATTTCGAAAAAATAAAAATATAAAGCCAAAAATTGAAAGCTTTGGAGAGATGACTTATTTAGATGCACTTAAGATTGGTGGATACCAAATTTTAGCACTTATTCCTGGAACTTCTCGAAGCGGATCAACAATAATCGGTGGGTTATTGACGGGAGTTTCGAGAAAAATAGCAGTAGAATTTTCATTTTTTATGGGTATTCCTATTATGCTAGGTTCGAGTACACTTAAGATTGTTAAATATGGCTTTAAATATTCTAATACTGAGATTTTCTATTTATCAGTTGCCTTAATTTTAACATTTATTGTTTCAATGTTTGTTATAAAGTCTCTAATTAACTATCTTAAGGATAATGATTTTCGAATTTTTGGTTGGTATAGAATTTTATTAGCGACGTTAATAGTTGGGTATTTTTTAATTAAATAGGAATTGAATCTTTAAATAAGATTGAAAGTATGGTAAAATAGTTATTATGAATTGGAAGATAATAGTTAAATCGATGAAAAATAAAGATATGCAAAAGCGTGTCTTTGGAGTGGTTGGTCTTTTAATAATTTTTAGATTCTTGGCGCACGTGCCAATCCCTCTTGCTAATGCGGGAAACTTGAAAGAAGTTGTTGAATCTGCTATTAAGAGTACTGATTTAGGAGGATTTATTAATCTGCTAACTGGTGGTGCTTTGACAAGCTTTTCAATTATGCTTGTTGGTCTAAGCCCATTTATTACTGCCTCGATTATTACTCAGTTAATGACGAAAGCTATTCCGTCACTTGAAGAGCTAAATAACGATGGTGAATCTGGCCGCCGAAAGATTAATCAATGGACACGAATTTTAACTATTCCTTTGGCAATTATTCAATCCATTGCTTATATTTTCATATTGCAAACAACCGTTCTTCAATCTAACTCTGCAGGCTTCAAAGGCATGAGTTTGTCTAACTGGATTGTTGCTGTTACTGCAATGGTCGCTGGTTCGGTTCTTTTGATGTGGATTGGTGAAATTATCACAGAAAAAGGTGTTGGGAATGGAATTTCCTTAGTTATTTTTGCCGGTATTATTTCACAGTTACCAACGACATTAGCAACTCTAATTTCTTCAATTACAGATACTAAAGATGGTGCTTTTGATGTTTTCGGTTGGTTTACATTGCCTGTTAATCGTATTGCATTTATGGTTACATTGATACTCCTAGTAATAAGTTTAATTCTTCTTTATATTTTGGTTAAGATTAATGAAGCTCAGAGAGTTATAACTATTAATTATGCAAAGCGAGTTCATGGGAACTCATCTTATGGTGGAATAAAAAGTATATTACCAGTAAAACTTATTGTTGCCGGTGTTATTCCAGTAATTTTTGCCGTTTCATTCTTAAGTCTTCCTGCATTTATTGGCCAGGTGATGAAGAATGCTAAAGTTAATGTTTCATTGGCTGAAAACTTAATTAAATGGTTTTCTGCTCCAAACCAAGGAACTTTTACAGGATCTTCTCCTGAATCGTTTATTTATCCAGCTGCATATTTTGTTTTAATCGTAATATTTACATATTTTTATACTTCAATTGTATTTAACTCAAATGAAATTGCTGACAATCTTCAAAAACAAGGTGGATTTATTGAAGGTATACGCCCTGGAATTTCGACAGCAAAATATTTAAATAAAGTAGTGAATCGCTTAAATTTGTTTGGCGCAGTGGCTCTTGGTTTGATTGCATTATTACCATTTGTCGCCGACTATCTCCTATATAATCTGGCTTCAATCCAAAATAGTAATCTTTCAATTGGTGGAACTGGAATCTTGATTATTGTAACTGTTGCTCTCGAAACTATTAGACAGATAAATTCGCGAGCGTTGATGGTTACTTACGACGATTACAAATAAAGAGATCTTTAAATGAAGATTAAAAATTCTCGAAAAAAAGCTAAAAAAATATTGTCTGTAGTTCTTATAATTTGTTGGGTTTGTTTAATAGGGTATACCGGAATTTATGTATATAATAATTTTCTACAACCTAAAAAAAATCAGCAGCAAATTCCAGGTGGCTCAACATTAACTCACCAAGTTGATGAAACTGAAGTTACAGAAGAGAAAAAGAACTCTTATCAAGTTCCTAGTCCACTTTTTCCAAGATTTTTATCAATCCCTAAGTTAAAAATCTCAAATGCTCGTGTTGTTCAATTGGGATTAATAAAGAATACCAACCAACTTGATTCACCAATTTCAATTCATGATGCTGGTTGGTATGTAAAAAGTGCCTTACCGGGAAGCTCTAAAGGTGCACTACTTATAGATGGTCATAATGGAGGTCCGACTAAAGGGGGTATTTTCGAAAATCTTGGTAACCTTTCGAAAGGCTCAGATATAATAGTTGAAAGGGGCGATGGACAAAAAATAACTTATGAAGTTAAAGATGTTCGTGAAATGACTGTTGATGAAATTAATGATGAAAATAATAAATTTGGAATGAGCACGATGCTTGATTCATTTGAACCTTCAAAAGAAGGATTGAATATTATAACATGTGTTGGTGATTGGGATTATTCGAAGAATACCTTTAATAAACGAGTGATGCTAAGGGCTGTTCGAAAGTCTTAATTTGACATAATAATAAAAAATGTGCTATCATTTACTGGTAGTACATTTTTAGATTGGGGTGGAGAATATGCCAAAACACAAGATTGCATTTTTTGATATTGATGGAACGATTCGAAATAAATCTTTGACGGAATCTCTTTTTGAAATTCTTGTTCAAGATTATCCTTATCGTGGAGCTAATGAAGAAAAATATCTTCAACTTCAAGATGAAGCTTCTAAGCTTCGAAAAGCATATAAATCTTCTAGTGATGAAGCAGATGATTTGTTTGGTAAATATTGCCAAAAAGTTGTTGAATTTTCGATGTTTGCTCTTGAAAAATACTCTCTTGAGGAGGTTCGAGAAATTGGTCGCAGGGTTGCGACTGAATATCGAGACCATCAGGATTATATATTTTCGAAAGAGCTTATTGAGTTTTTGCGACAAGAGGGTTTTGAATTGGTTGCAATTTCTGGTTCGCCAAAATTTTTAGTTGACGCTTTTGTAAAGGAATATGGCTTTTCAAAAGGGATCGGTCAGGAATATATAAAAGATGAATCAGCTGGAATTTTTAAAGAAACTGAAATTCGAACTTTTCAGAATAAACATATTTTTGTTGAAGAGCTTCTCAAACAAAGAACAAGTGGAGAATTCCATCGTAGCGATTTCTTTATTATTGCAGTTGGCGACACGGAATGTGATTTTTTGATGATGGATTACGCAGATAAGACTTTCGTAATAAATCCTTCCTTGAGCTTTTTTTCGAGTATAATTAATTTCGTATGGAATAACTCGCCGGAATTATGTAAACTGAAATATTCAAAATTTACGATTATATCTGAAAGAAAAAGAAGACCAATAATTCAGGAGCTTTATTCAACAAAAGATATTAATGGTTGTTTTATCGAATATGGGGTAGAAGTAAGCACTCCTTTGATTCGTAAAATTCAAGATGTTAGGTTCTTTCTTGAATATAGAAAATCATTATGGTTTTAGTTTCTAAGCGCCCGAAAGGGTGCTTTTAAAATTATGAAAAAATAATAAAAAGGGCTTGACTTTTTGAGTATTATAATGTAGAATGGTATAGATTTATGGCTCAAAAGGAAGTAATAAAATTGGAAGGACGAATCGTGGAGGCTTTGCCAAACACGCAGTTTAAGGTTGAACTTCAAAATGGGCATACAATCATCGCTCATATCAGTGGAAAAATGCGAAAGCATTATATTCGATTGGTGCCGGGCGACAAGGTTGAAGTAGAGTTGACCCCTTATGACCTTACTAAGGGAAGAATCAGCTTCCGCCTAAGAGATTAGCAAGTTCGAAATAGAAAAAGCCAGCTTTCGAAATGGCTTATTATTTCTATGGGGATTTGCAGATAATATAAACCTAAAGGATAAGGAGTTTTTATACACTTATGAAAGTTCGTGCAAGTGTTAAAAAAATCAGTCCAGATGACATTTTAGTTCGTCGAAAAGGTCGACTACGTGTCATCAATAAGAAAAAACCTAAGAATAAGCAAAGGCAGGGTTAAGTAT